>NZ_JAGT01000001.1:0-300000 GCF_000526795.1 Ruminococcus flavefaciens AE3010 | reverse complement strand
CCTGCAGGAACCAGCCGCAGAGGTCTCCTGTGATACCGCCAAAATCACGGTACGAGGTATATCTGTGCCACAGCAGTACCAGTACAGCCGCAGCTGCCGCAGACAAGCCCTCAACAGGCATTAAAAACACCGCAGAAGCAGTGCTCAGCGTGATGAAAAAAGCTTCCATTGCCACAGTGATATTTTTGTGTGAGGGTCGTACAAAGCTCCGGAGCGTACCCTCGCTTTTTGCCGATTTAAATGTGACTGCCGTAAGTCCGCTGAGAGCTCTTGACAGCACATAGCCGCAGGCTATGACTGCCGCAGCCCTTACAGTTTTTATCTGAGTAAAAAGTGCGGTCTGCATAATAAGATAAAGGCATAGCCTGATGACTGCAAAGGAGCCGATATGTGGGTCGGACATTATTTCAAGGCGCTTTGCCTTGTCCGCGTATGAAGCTCTTGCGTCGCAGACGTCGCAAAAGCCGTCAAGATGTATGCCGCCTGTTACAAGTACTGGCAGAAAAACAGCTCCCGCCGCAAAAAGGAATTGTGCGATACCTAACCTGTCACAGAATATCCGCCACAGTATGAGAAGTCCGCCGATGACTGCGCCGATAAGTGGGAAGAAGCCCAGTGCGCAGCGGCGGTTCTCTTCCTTCCATTCAACTTTCGGAACGGGTATCCGCGAGTACATCAGAAAAGCCGAACACAGTGACTTCAACATGGTATCTCTCCTTTCAGCACCACAGGCAAGCCGTAAACGCACTCCACGACGTTATCCGCAAGCTTGGCTATGCGCCTGTTTACTTCGCCCATAAGGCGGATATACTCGGCAGTTCCCTCAGCGTAGTCTATGCCGTCGCTGCCCACCTGATTTGTGACGATGATAAGCTCCGCGGCGGTCTCAGACAGCTTTTTTATACCGCTGACTATCTTATCCGCAGGGAAGCACGTACCGCTTCCCGAGAACATCTCGTTTGCGCAGAGATTCCCCACACATTCCAGCAGCACAGCGCTGTCAGTCGGCAGCGATACTTCGTGGATATCGGTGTATTTCTCGATAGTCTCGAAGCCCTTGCTCTCACGCATTTTTCGGTGGCGCTCAATGGCTTCAAGAGCCTCCTCGCCAAAGGGCTGCATGGTGGCAATATAGAATTTTCTGCCGCGGAAGCCGTCCAGAAGCTTTTCTCCAAGCCCGGATTTTCCGCACTTTGAACCGCCTGTCACGAGAGTTGTCATTTAAGCTCAGCGTACCTTTCTATATTAGTTTCGTCAAATCTGTGAGAGTTCCTGTAAAGCGCCAGTGCTCCGTCAAGGAGTGGCAGAAGCAGCACTCCGCCTGTGCCCTCCCCCAGCCGCAGTCCTGCATTTATGGGAGCAGTAAGTCCGCAGAAAGCGAGAAGCCCCTCCCCCGCAGGCTCTCCCGAGCAATGGCTCGCCAGCATATATTCGCGGCACAGGGGCGTCATGCCGCAGGCTACAGCCGCCGCAGCTGCCGAAATAACGCCGTCTATGACGACGGGGACGCGGTAGTATGCTCCGCCGAGGAAAAGTCCTGTCATTGCGGCTATTTCAGCTCCGCCAAGCTTTTGGAGCAGCTCCAATGGCTTGTGCTTGTCGGGCTTGTTGACTTCCAGTGCACGTTTTACTGCATTTATTTTGCGTTCCAAGCCCTCGGTAGAGAGACCTGCGCCTCTGCCTGTGACCTGTTGGGGAGGCAAGTCCAGAAGCACAGAAGCTAAGGCGGCAGTGGGCGTGGTATTGCCTATGCCCATTTCGCCTGTCACGATGATCTTTGTGCCGTGCTCCCGCAGCTCTTCCACCATGTCCATGCCCGTAACTATGGCAGCTTCTGTCTCTTCGTCGGTCATGGCGCTTCCCTGTGTGATATTGCGTGTGCCATAGACGACCTTTCGCTTTATGAGCCTGCCGCAGTCCACATCTGCCGCGATACCCACGTCAACGGCTATGACCTCAGCATTGAAAGCAGCAGCCACTGCGTTAATATTGGAGCGTCCCTCTGCGATAGCCGCGGCGCACTCCGACGTGACTTCCTGTCCGCACTGAGTAACGCCCTCGCTGACAACGCCGTGGTCTCCGCACATGACGACCGCTGTCCTGGCTGATATATCCACGTCGGCAGTCCCCTGCACAGCGGCTATTTTCTGTATCATTTCTTCAAGCAAGCCGAAGCTGCCCAATGGCTTGGCAATGCTGTCCCACCGCGATTTTGCCGCCTGATATGCAGCTTTATCGGCGGGAGTGATATTTTTTATCCTGTTCATTTTTTCTCTCCGTATACTACACAAGCCTGCACGAAGCGCTCCGCGATACTTATATCCGAGTAGAAATTGATATGCGGAAAGCCTGCGTAAAGAGTATGACTGACATGGCAGCAATCCCACGTTCTGCCGTCAGACTTTTCGGCGGTGAAGCCGCTTCCGCAGTCCGAGCTGTCCCAGTAGTGGAACTCATGGGCACGGATAGTCTCTCCGCTTTTGCAGAGCAGATTATCGGACTTGGCTTTCATGGTGATATAACCGAATCGCTGTAGACTTGATGTGGGGAACACCTCACCGCTCACAGCTCCCACCATAGTATGAGATACGCCGTTTTTATCCGTAAGTCTGTTGTGGAGATACATAAAACCGCCGCACTCCGCAATAGAGGGCATTCCGCTGTTTATACAGCTCCTTATGCTTTCAAGCATTGAGCTGTTTGCGGAGAGCTCGTCGGCGTATAGCTCGGGATATCCTCCGCAGAGGATAAGACCGTCAGCCTTGGGCACAGACTTGTCTTTAATAGGCGAAAAATACTCTATCCTACAGCCCATTTTTTCAAGGAGTTCCATATTTTCACTGTATATGAAGCAGAAAGCACTGTCACGGGCGACTGCTATGGCAGGCGCTGACGCAAAATGCGGTATGCTTGGAGCTTTAAAGGCAGGCAATGGAGAACTGTTGATTCCGAGCAGCTTATCTATGGAGATGTACCTCTCCGCCAGCTCTCCCAGACGAGTCAGCTTGTCCTGTATATCGGCGATCTCGTCAGCAGTCACCAGTCCCAGGTGGCGGCTCTCCACAGTGATATCGCTCTTGGGCAGACAGCCGAAATACTCCGTGCCAAGCTCAGCGCAGAGCTTCTCCGCAAGGGGAATGAGCCTCTCGGGCAGGCGGTTGAAGATAAAGCCTGATATCCTGTTTGGACGGTAGCTGAGAAAACCGTTCATGACCGCTCCTATGGAGTCGCTCATACCCTTGCAGTCAATAACAATGACCGTAGGAGTTTCCGTGATCTCCGAGACAGAATGAGCGCTGCCCACAGCTCCGTCGTAAAAGCCCATAACGCCCTCGATAACGTCGATATCGCTGCTTTTGCCGTATTCGCCCAGCAGATATAACAGCGTATACCTGCCGCAGAAAAAGCTGTCAAGATTGTGGGAGCCAACGCCTATGACCTTGCGGTGAAACATGGGGTCGATGTAATCGGGACCGCACTTGAACGCCGAAACATTCAGTCCCCTTTTTTTCAGTGCAGAAAGAACAGCGCAGGTCACAGTAGTCTTGCCGCAGCCGCTGTTAGTGCCGCCGATAATGAAGCGCTTCATGACAGACCTCCGCTTATGATGAACACGGGATTCTGAGCTTTCAGCATGGTGTGGGAGCCCAGTTTTTCGGTGCGTGTAACAGCTATCTGTACTATTTCGGGAGCAGTTCCGTACTTCTCGAAGCAGCTGACAGTCTCGTTCAAGGTTTCAAGAGACACAGCATTAACGACCATATCTGCCTTTGGATTCTTTTCGTACACGGCTGCAAAAATGCTGTCCATATTTCCCGAGCTGCCGCCGATAAATACCTTGTTGGGAGCCTGCACATCTGCAAGGCTTTGGGGACATTCGCCCTCTATGACTTCAATGTTATCACAGCCGAAAAGACGGGCATTTTTCGCGGTGAGCTCCACAGCCTCGGCTTTTTTGTCAAAGGCGAGCACCTTGCCGTCGGGACAGCGATAGGCAGCTTCCACCGACACAGAGCCTGTGCCGCAGCCAATGTCCCACACAACAGAATCAGTGCATATATTAAGCTTTGAAACGGCAATGCAGCGCACCTCGGACTTTGTCATGGGGACCTTTTCGCGGAGGAACTCCTCATCGCTTATTGCCGAGGGGATATGCCGCAGTGCTTCACTGTTTTCGGTTATCATTACTGCAAGCCCGTCCATATGGCTTTCAGTTAGTTCAGCAGCTTTTCCAGATATTATGCGCTCAGTGGGATAACCGAAATCGGCTCCGATGTGTACTTTAACATTGCCCATGCCGTATTCGCAAAGACGGCTGCAAACGTCAGCGGCAGTCATATCTCCCCCAAGGAGAAAGAAGCAAAGCCGATTCAGCTTAACGTTTACGGCGATATTGGAGCTGTGCCCATGGAGAGTCACGAACTTCATCTGCTCATATGAGATACCAAGCCTGCTGCAAAAATATGCGGCTGAGGATATACCTGCCATGACCTTTACATCGTGTCCCGAAAGAAGCGGCAGAAGCTTTTTTGTACCGCTGAAAAATCCGCAGTCACCCGACATAAGCACAGCTCCGCAGTCATATCCGCAGCTGTTTATTTTTGCGGCAATATCCTTTGGAAGATAGCTGCAAAACAGCTCTTTTCCCAGATGCCCGAAAGGGCTGAGCATGCGCTCTGCCCCTATAAGGAGCTGTGCTTCATTTATGGCGGCTTCGGCTTCTCGTGTCAGGGTCTTATCGCCGTCCATGCCTATACCGATAATGTATACTTTCATTTACTCAGCTCCCTTTCGATGATGTCGATTATTTCTTCAAGGCTGCAGCCATCCTCGGCAGGGCGCATAAGTGTTATCATTTCAGCGCCGCAGATACGCGCCGCCTCGGATTTTTCGGAGTACCCTCCCGTTTCACCGCTCTCCTTGGTGACCAGTATCTTTGCGCAGCTTTTTTGTATATGTGCTACGTTCTGCTCTACGGTAAAGGGGCCTTTTTCCTGTATGACCTTTGCCTCATCATAGCCAAGTCTGCGGGATTGCTCCAGTATTTCTGCCGAGGGCAGCACTCTTATCCACAGCCGCTCCCTGTAGTTTCTCACATTTGTTAGTTCGGGCAGAGCCTTGCTGCCGAGAGTGCTCAGAACAGTGGCGTCAGTGCAGTTGAGAAGCGCTGTCAGCTCCTGCATATCTCTGACTGTCCTGCCCTGTGATGCAGAGCTTTTCCTGAGGAGCCGCAGAAAATGCAGACCTGTATTTTCGCAGGCGGCTTTGATGTTTTTTGTGGCTTCCACAGCATAGGGGTGAGTAGCGTCAATGACCATGGCATACTTTTTTTCGAGCATGAGTGCGGTCATCTGCTCTGTGTCGAGCCTGCCGCAGAGGACGTTGACACCCTCGGGGAGAAGTGACGCTCCGTAGTCCGTAGCTACCGAAACATCGGCGGATATTCCGCTTTCTGCACAGTGCTCGGCAAGGAGCCGTCCCTCGGTAGTTCCGCCGAATATGAGCAGCTTATACATTTCGGTAGCCTCTGGGAGTTACCATTTTTCCGTTTATCACCTTTGTTTCGGAATTGCCGATATACACGGTGGTGAACATATCCACAGCGGTGCCGCGGAGCTCCGAAAGAGTGAGCACACGGCTCTCCTGACCTTCCCTGCCGATATTTCTCACATAGCCGCAGACCGTATCGCCGGAGCGGTGCTTCAGCACGATATCGCAGGCTTTTTGCAGGTAGTCCGAACGATTCTTTGAGGACGGATTGTACAGTACGATCGTAAGGTCGCACTCCGCCGCACATTCAAGGCGCTTCTGTATCTTTTCCATGGGAGTGAGCAGGTCGGAAAGGCTTATGACCGCAAAATCGTGTGTCAGTGGCGAGCCGAGAACAGCTCCGCCGCTGAATGCCGCAGTTACGCCTGCAACGACTTCTATCTCAACGTCGGGATAGCTCTCGCTGAGCTCATATGCAAGACCTGCCATACCGTAGAGCTGAGGGTCGCCGCTGCATATGAGAGAAACAGTCTTGTCTGCGGCTTCACGGAGAGCGGTCTCCACGCGCTCACTCTCCTGCTTCATGCCTGTTGAGGCGTAAATTTTTTCGGGGAAGTGCTCTTTGAGAAGCTCCACATACTTTGTATATCCGACTATCAGCTCACTTCGTTCTATAGCCTCATGAGCCGCAATGGTCAGACCCTCACGGCTGCCTGCTCCTGTTCCCACAACGTAAAGCATTACAGTATCTTCCTTTCAAAATCAAGTATCAGCGGCTTTTCCGCAGCAGCCACAGTCACGCCGTCTGCGGCAATTTTTCGCAGTATCAACTCACCGCCGCTGCATTTCACGGCGCTTCTCTCGCAGATGTTATCAGCACCAGTGACAGCTCTCACAAAATCCGAAACGGTAAAGCTGCCCTTTACCTCCATAAGCTCCTGCGCAGTGTAAGTGTGGAGCTTTAAGCCGTATTTTTTGCAGAAGCTGAGAAGCCCCTGCTCATTGGCTTTTATATCGGCAGTTGCGGCGGCAATGACACACTCTATAGGGATATGAGCCTTTTTCAACGCAGAAACGACTGCCTTTTCTATAGTCTCGCACTCAATACCGCGTTTACAGCCGATACCGAGAACGATATTCTTCGGCAGGAGCCTTAGTGTTACGGGAAACGGCTTTATATCCTTGCTGCCAATGTACAGACCTGTGCGGCAGTCCTTATCCTCAGAGATATCCCTGTGCAGCCCCACATATCCGTACTCACTGACGATACCCGTTTTTTCACCGTCAAGAACAGCCGCTGCTATTTCCTTGGCTGCGTCCATATCTGTTATGATAAGTCCGTTTGCCGCGGCGAAGCTGTCAGGTGAGAAGTGTCCGCCGATATCCGTTGCCGTTGTAATGACAGCCTGTGCGCCGAGAAGAGACCCGAGCCGCAGTGCAAGCGCGTTTGCACCGCCGAGATGACCTGAGAGTACGGGGATAACGAAGCTGCCGCCCTCGTCTATGACTATCACAGCAGGGTCACTGGTCTTTGACTGTATATGGGGCGCAATGGAACGCACTGCGATACCGCAGGCGCATACAAAAACAAATGCGTCGTACCTGTGGAAAATATGCGAGATTAGTCCTGCCGTATCCTCAAAGCACCGAGAGCCGAAGTCCGAATGACTGCGGAGACAAAAGCGCTCCGTACTGATAAAATCGGCAGTCTGGGCTATGCGCAGTGACAGCTCCTTTCCCTTTTCCGTAAGGGAGATTAAAGCTGCTCTCATCATTGGCTTGCCTTTCTGAATCCCGTTTCAAAATCAGCGGAGTACAGTTTTGACAGTGAGCGCACATCACCGAGGAAGTCTCCCACGGTTATGAGAGCGGTCTTGGTTATGCCGTTTGCCTTTGCTGCTTCTGCAAGAGTACCTACGGTACAGCGGCAGACCTTTTCGTCTGCCCATGTTGCCTTGTACACTATGGCAGCAGGAGTTTCGGCGGAATATCCGCCTTTTAAGAGCCTTTCAGAGAGCTCCTCCAGCATGCCTGTGCTGAGGAATATGACCATGGTCGCATGGTGAGCCGCAAGGCTCTCTATGCTTTCTGCATCGGGGACGGGAGTGCGCCCTGCCATGCGAGTGAGTATCACGGTCTGAGACACGTCAGGCAGGGTGTACTCGGCTTTCAGTGCCGCCGCAGCTCCGCAGAAGGAGCTTACTCCGGGGCAGACGTCATAGACTATGCCAAGCTTGTCCAGTCTGTCCATCTGCTCACGAATAGCGCCGTATACACATGGGTCACCTGTGTGGAGCCGCACCGTAGTTTTGCCGTCTGCTTCGGCTTTCTCCATAACATTTATGACCTCGTTGAGGGCCATGACAGCGCTGTTGTGTATCTCACAGCCCCTTTGAGTATAGTCCAGCAGCTCGGGGTTCACCAGTGAGCCTGCATATATGACCACATCAGCTTCTTCGAGGAGCTTTTTTCCACGTAGAGTTATAAGGTCGGCAGCACCGCTGCCTGCTCCAACAAAGTGTACCATATCATTTCACCGCCAAATCAAGTATCTCATCTGCGTATTCCGTTTTCAGGAGCATATTGTGCTGATAGGAAAAGACCATCGCACCTATTTTGGCTTCACTCTTTGCTCTTGCCTGTAAATAGCCGTGTATGCGCTCCGTTAGGACTTTCAGCACTGCATCTGCGCAGCTGTTTTCATAAAGTATATCAAGGGCTGCGTCAGCAGTTGCACATTCGCTGAGCCTGCAAAGAATACTGCTGTCCACCCCTGCAAGAGCTCCGCAGGCGATAAGGGTCTCCATTCTGCCGTCGGCATTTGAAGAATGGGTGTTCATGATTCCCGAGCCCAGCTTCACCATTTTGCCGATATGACCGTATATGAGTATATCTCTGAAACCGAGAGTAATGCCTATATCAATGGCGTCGCCGATGAAGTTGCTGCACATGACGCACTGCTCACTGAGCTGGGGCAGATTCTCGGCTATGAATCTTTCACTGTAGTTGCCCACCGTAAGGATAAGAGCCTTTCTGCCCTCGCTGCGGCGGATATTAGCCTCAGTGCGGATAGTTTCGATTATGGCGGAATTGCTCATAGGCTCGACTATTCCCGTGGTTCCGATTATGGAGATACCTCCCACAATGCCTATACGTGGATTAAAGGTCTTTTGCGCCAGCTCCTCGCCTTGGGGGACTGATATCACTACTCGGAAGCCGCCGCGGTATTCGTTCAATTCAGCCGCTTCTTCCACAGCCTGAGCTATCATCTTGCGTGGTACGGAGTTTATAGCGGCTTCACCGACTGGCTGGTCGAGACCTGCCTTTGTAACGGTGCCAACGCCCTTGCCGCCGACTATCTCTACGCCGCTGCCGATCAGTGAGACCTCCGCACAGACCTCGATGCCGTTTGTCACATCGGGATCATCGCCGCTGTCCTTTATGACCGAGCATATAACGCTTTCGCCGCTTCGCTCACACCTGTGGACACTCAGACTGAGCTGTCCGCCCTTGGGGATAAGTATATCAACATTTTTTACCTTGCTCCCAGTAAGCAGAGCCTGTGCCGCAGCCTTAGAAGCTGCCGCCGCGCAGGTCCCCGTCGTATAACCGCACCGCATTTTCTTTGTGCCGCAGTATATGTACCTTTCTTCCATGCGATCACCCGAATCAGTTTATTTATGTTTTTATTTTATCATATTGCGCACATTTAGTCAATGATTAAATCTGTATTTATCGTAAGCAGAAAACACATATCCCCCTCATCGGGCGAAGTTATCATGCTTCACCCGATGAGGGGGATATTTTTATCAGGAGACTTTTTTAAAGCAATGGTGAGAAGTCACCGAAGTAGTACTGCTGACCTACGACTTTCCAGTTTTTGGAGGATCTTGCGCTCAGTGCCTTATCGTACTCTTCCTTGCTGACATCCTTATGGTCTATGGAATATACAACCTCTTCATAGTCTCTGTTGTTTTCGTTGTTGCCCAGTATCTGTATCTGCGTTATACTGTGGTTTTCGTACTTGCATGTGTCGAAATACTCATAGCCCATGTGGATATTGGAGACGCCCACAAGGCTTTCTTCGGGGCATATCTGCATTGCACCGTAAACACCGTACTCGTATGAATCTCCGTTAGTGTAGCGGATAGGCATGGCAGAGCCGTTTTCGTAGTAGTATACCCTTACCCCTGCAACATGGAACATAGCTCTGGATATGAGAAGCTCGGGAGTTCCGTCGTTGTCAATATCCTGAAGATCCCATCTTGAATCCTCGTTGATCTCTCCCGAATTCATGAAGCTCAGAAGTTCCTTTCTGTATGCAGACTTCCAGTTCGTTTCAACAGTTACTGTATGACCCTCACGTACCAGACGTGCAATGTTGCTGTTGCCGAAATGGAGCTCATAAGGTTTTGATTCAACATAATACGCACGGTTGAAGAGAAAATCGTTTGCCGAGAAATCGAGGCACTGCAGCTCAGTTCCGCCTATTTCTTCTGTAGCATTACTAATGGTGCCGTGTGTCACATTACCGCTGATATCGGTGTATGTGTAAGTCCCATCGCTGTTTATCTCAGCTGTGCCCATATATACTGCCGATTCGGGGATATCAAGGTTATTGATGCTTGACATCTCATATCTCCACCTGCCCACAAAGGGCTCAATGAACTTGGTATCAGCAGCTTTATCATTTTCGGCAGTGCCTGCTGAGGAGCTGACCGTTGTAGTAGTGGTTGTTGTTTTGGGGACAGTTATCGCTGAACCGTTTTTGTCAGTAGAAACTGTATTTGTGCCTGTTCCCGTTGAAGTTGTTACTGTGACAGCAGGTGTCACGATGCCGTCATCGCCTCCCGGCTTGGTGTTTCTTTTTAGCATTAAGGTGCTTCCTACAGCGATGCCTGCAATGAGCAGTATGGAAGCCGCTGTGCTCAGTGGAGTCAGCCATGCAGGTCTCTTGCTGTGCTCAACTCCCTCAACTATATCATTATTTTTCATTTTTATATTTTCGCTTCTTTCTGTTCTTTCTTTTTCTGCCTTTTGATCCCTGAACTTCTTCTCGCTCTTGGCAAATATCCTGTCGAGCTGTTCATCTGATACCTCGGGGCACTTTTCGATAAGTCTTTTCATTGAATCATTCTCCGCATCTTCAAGAATATCGAATAAATTTTTCTCTTTCATGTTTTCCCCTCCTTATCTTCCAATCCCGACTTCCGTAAGCTTACTGCGAAGCTTGTCCATAGCACGCGAGCATCTCTGTCTGACCGCAGTTGCAGTCATGGAAACACTTTCGGCTATTTCACTGGAATTTCGGTTATAGTAGAATTTCTGTATAAGTATAGTCGAATCAGGCTCTCCCAGTTCATCTATCTTATCGAGGAGCACGCGGCGGAGTTCAGATAGGTCAACGTGTTCATCAACACTGAAGTCCGAGGCAAGCTCTCTCATATCGTCCTCATCAGTTTCGGATATATGGCTTCCTCTTGCGGTAAGACTGCGGAAGCTGTCAATTGCTTTTCTTTTGGCGATAGTTCCGATAAGGTATTTAATATCATTCTCAGATGACATGTCGTATTCACACTTCATAAAAAGTGCTGCAAAAACGTCGCTGACACATTCCTCTATATCTTCATTGGTGCCGCAGCCTCTGAGCTTATTGTAAACGATAGCATAAACATATCTGCCATATTCCCTGACGAGAGCTTTATGACAGTCAACAGATGATCTCTGCATCATCTCTGTCAGTTCCCTGCTTGTCATTGTCATTCCTCCCTGCGTTTTATTTTGTAAGGCCGACCTTTCATAAACAACAATCGTAACAGAAGTATCAGGTGTTACATTGCAGAAAAGTTTTTTGAACTTTTCTGAGCGTAGTATAAAAATGCTATTAAATACTACCACTTTGCAAAGATAAAGTCAAGCTGAATATTGCGGTATAGTGCTAAAAAAAATTTCAGTCCCGAAGCACAAGACCTCGGGACTGTATTAAACTCAGTTCTGAATGGGGAACTTCAGAACGTTGTTTACGAATAAAATAGTACAGGCTGAAGCGTGTTGATATTATCCTATTGCTTCAACTCTGCTTTCAAAATCATCTGCGGAAATGCCTGATGTTCTTATCTCCATGATGTAGTCATCATCTATTCTTCTTGCATAGGTAACATGACGCACTGAAAAAGCGGTATAGCTCACTCTGACGTAGTTCTCGCCGCAAATGCTCACATTCTCGGGACCAACTATATCTGTCAGTTCGATCTCGGGATCATTATCCAGCTCATCGTTCTTCACAAACTCTTCGACTGAAATATCAGGTGTTTCGGGATATCTTTGCTTTGTATTGCAAAACCAAACATCAACGCATTTTACAGCTTCGTCATATGTGACAGAAGCGTCTATCACAGATGTCATGTAGAGGTTTCTCTCTTCCTCGCTCATAAATCTTGTGGGCATCATATAACGTGTATAAAGGTTGTCCTCGTCAAGGAAGCTTGCCTCTTCGGGGAGTGTAAGCTTTATCCCTGCGTAATCGGAAATATAAACATTGCCGTCAGCTCTGCCCTTTGTGAACTCCTTTTTCGCAGCAGTCTCACTTTTTTCTTTGTTCTCATATACAATTTCAGAAGCTGCTTCCGAAGTATTTTCCGCCTTGGAAGAATTATCATCTATTGCTGTTTCTTCCGCAGCTTTTTCAGTCTTTGCAGTATTATCGTTCTCTGTTGTTTTTTCAGAAGCTTTTTCAGCCGCTGCATTATTATCATTTCCCGATGATATGGCTACAGCTTTTGTATTATCTGAAGGTGAAGCTGCCATGTCGGGAAAGGAAGATAATTCCCTGCCGCAGGACGTGAGTGCACACAGTGCAGCTGCCAATGTGATCATAAATGTATTCTTTTTCATAATTCTGACTCCTTTTTCTTTTTTATATGCCGATGCATTTATCAACTCGGCTTTCATAATACATAATCGAAACAGGAAAGTGAAGTGTTACATGATCTGCAAAAAAATTTTTATATTCGGTACAGACCAAAGTCTTTAAGGTAAATGTGCCTTAAATGCAGAAAAGCCATGAAAGGCAGAACGCACTTTCATGGCTGTATATTATATGATATCCTTATTTCTGAACAGAGTTTTCCGCATAGGCAGAAAGTACAGCCGAGGCGTCCACGCTGTTTACATAGCCGTCCTCGTTGAGGTCTGCCATGTAGCTCATCATAGCTACTGTTACATTGCTTACCTCTGCATTGACCGATGTCTCTGCATAGTAACTGAGAACTCCGCTTGCGTCAACAGCTGTTACCTTACCGTCAAGATCAACGTCTCCTGCCTCCTTGTCCTTGCAGAGCTTCTCGATATAAGGTCTGATATCGCTGAGGTCTACCAGTCCCTTTTGCTCTACGAGCTCAAGGTAGTATATATCAAGCATATACTGTGGGATATCGCTGCTGTTGCCCGCAATATACGAAAGGAACATATAGTCGCCCAGTGTTCCTGATTTTCCGTCCCGATCGGCGTCGAAGTCCTCTTCGATCTTTTTCCGCATCTCAGCAGATAAAAGACCTGTTTCAGCAGTCAGCCCCCGATGAATGTCAGCACTGTACAGTTCATAGGTATAGCTGTCGAGGGGATCCACCTTACCGTCCAGATTGATATCGAACAGGTCTTTTGTGATAACTCCGCTTTCATAGTCAGCCTTTGTTTTCTGTAGTGCCGCTACGTAATCTTCATTGGACAGGTGCTTGTAATCATATATCCTTTCATAGTCAGGGTTGAGAGCTCCGCTGTTAGGATCATAACCAAACGGCTTTTCGGAATACTCATCCAAAAACGATGACAGGTAGCTTGCAAAGCTCTCGCTTACAGAAAGACCGCACAGCTCCACCTCACCAAGATACTGCACATAATACAGACTCGTTTTGTTAATGGTGGTTATCTCTGTATTATTTATGATGTATCTTGCTATAAAATCAAAAACGTAGGCGCTGCAAATGGGGTAATTTTCGTCGTTGCTCTTGATGAATGAATAAACATAATCATACATGGGCTCGCACTTTTCCCAGAGGTTTGCCTTATACTCTTCGGAAAGCGGCAGGCGTGAACGCAGAGGATTATCGTAGTCATCGTGGCTGACTGAATAATCTCCGATCTGTTCGGTTACTGTATTGTACTGCCCGAAATAGTAGTTCTTCTGTATATCACCTTTCTCATCTGCGGAAGCAACGTCATAGATGTAAATATCATAGAGATCCTTCAGGTCGGTAACTCCGTCCTCATTGACGTCGAAGCTGTAGCTGTCCTTCTTTACCGCATCGGTAAATCTCTTGAAATGTGCGTCATTGTACTTTTCACGCGACCATGCATCTATACCAACGTTGCAGAAGCAGTAGTCTATAAATTCATTTATGTTCTTTTCCGAGCCGTATGTGTAGGTCTCGTTAACGAACTCATTGAGCAGCTTCTCTCTTATATCATCGGGAGCATCGGGTGCTATGCTTCTTACTGCACGTTCACGCATATCAGTATCCGCAGGGAGCAGATAATCAGTGTAGGTCGCGCAGTAAGCGTAGTTAAGGCCTGAGAATTTAAGCAGGCAATACTCTTTGAATAAATTGCTGTCTGCAAAATCCACCTTTCCGTCTCTGTTGACATCGCCGTTGGCTTCACATCTTGCAGCATAGCCCTCGGGCAGCTCGGAAGCTTCATTTACGTATGTGTAGAGCGCATATGCGTCCATGGTGTTGAATTTCCCGTTTCCGTCAAAGTCAAAAAGGTCGCCGTTATCCTCCATGTAAAGGATACTGTCCACCTTGGGATCAAGGGGCTTTGGTGTAAACAGGCTATCTGCGTTCGCAGATATCGGGTTTCCGCTTGAAGCAATAGCAGCTGCCGAGAGTGCAGCAAGATACTTTTTAACATAATCTACTTTCATTCTGATTACCTCCTCGCAATCAACTTCATTAATATCAGTCGTAACAGGTACATTCGTGTTTGTGGCAGCAGCTGATGAACCATTCTGTGAAGAAGCTGCGGTCACGGTAGTTTTAGCATTTATAGCTGTAGTTGTCTTAATCGATGATACTGCCGAGAGTGTTGCTTTAGTTCCCGAAAGAACTGCCGTTACATCGTTCTTTGCTGATACAGCTGCTGTCGTAGTCGTTTTTTTCTCAGATACCAAAGAAGTAACGCTTGTGACCGCAGGCTCAACCGGCGGCTTGTCAGATTCGGAGCCGTCCACCATACTTCCCGATGGCTGTACAGGTTTAGTTCCCAAAGAGGAGAAATGCAGCGCACCCGCTGTTATTATCACTGCCGCAGCCATGACCGAAACAGCTGTACAGGCTTTTTTCATTCGCATCTGCTTCAGCTTCTTCTGCCTGAGATGCTCATCTCTTATGCTGAATACATAATCAGCGATCTCTTTAGTATTTCTCATAAATAAAGCCCTTCCTTTCCAGTTCGGTTTTTAACGACTTTCTCGCTCTGAATACAAGATCGCTGACCTGTCGTTTTGCTTTGTGCATTATTCTGGCAATATCCGATGTATCAAGGTCCTCAAAGTACATCAGATAGAGCACTTGATAATAATCAGGATTCAGACGCTTCATTGCTCTGTATAGCTCAAGCTTCTGCTCCTCCTTGAGAAATTCCTTTTCTGTATCAGTTACAATGGGTATTTGCAGATCTTCATCAAGAGACAGTCTTGATATTTTCTTCTCTTTCCTCAGATGGTCGATGGCACAGTTCCGCGCAATAGTGAACAGCCATGTCTTGAACGAGCATTTCCCCTTATAGGCAGGCTTTTTCAGCGCAAGCTTGACAAAGGTATCCTGCATTATATCTTCCGCAAGGCTGATATTGTTCACTATACTGTTCAGGTAAAGTGACATACCCTCATGGTATTCATCAATTATTTCTATCAATCCATTATCATCACCATCAAGGAAACGGCGATAGCGCTCTTCATCGTTTCCCATTTGATTCCCTCCTTAAATCAATAAGGCAAATTTGCTTTCTATATATTAGACGTATGAGGTCTGATTTTTACGCACATAAATTTCGGAAATTTTCATTTTTTCTTTTATACCCTCATTATATCATCACGTTTTTACAGTGTCAATCATATTATGTTAAAAAAGTATATACGTAAAAAGGACGGCTTTACGCCGTCCTTTTCATTGTATTATTCAATTATTATGAGAAATGAAGAACCATTCTCCGAGCATATTTGGGGCTGGATTTTACGCCAATGCAGTAATAAGTCCTAAAAGATACTGCTGTATGCGGAGGGCATCGTTCACTGTGAGACCGTCTCCGTCAGAATCTGCGCAGCTGAATCCTTCTTCGGTAATATGATTGGGATCAGCTCCCGCTATGCCGAATTTGTTTGGATTTGCAAGCGCCTGCATGATAAGGACTATATCCGCCATATCGATCTGTCCGTCGCAGTTCGCATCGCCTTTTAATGCTGTATCAGGCTCTTTATCGCTATCTGCATTTGCTTTTATCTCGATCTCATATGAAAGGTCAACATCGGTCACATATTCACTGTAGCCGCCCCATTTAACGCCTTCTTCCTTACAGCTAACAGTGTATTTCCCCGCTTTAAGGGAGGGCATATCCGTACCGCTGTATATCTTTCCGTCAGCAGCTGTAATTTTCATTATGCTTGCCTGCGGAAGCATTGTTTTAAGATAAATGGGCTCTTCCTCATATTGAGAGGGACTCACGAATATAACATCGTAAGGTATTATCCTCTGTGCTTTTATTATAAGCCCTGTAAGATCAAGGGCTTCGCCCTGCTTGTACTCGACCTTTGTCGGATACTGCGCTACTCCCTTAAATGCCTGATCGTAATTATGAGTATACCCGAATATGGGCTTTGTCCCCGAGGGAACAGTCTTTTCAGTCAGGAGATCACTGCTCTTTATCTCAATATCGTATGATACCTCTGCATTGCGAAGTGAGACATTATAGTGCGTATACTTTGCGTCCTCTTTATCGATCTGAACTGTATACTCACCTGCGGGCAGCTGACACATTCTTGTTGCGTTATACTCTTCCCCGTCCTTATCAATGATAGTTACTGAAGACGCCGCTATCTCTACATCTGTATCAGAAACAGGCTGAGGCTCATACTCGTCTCTGTTAAGTCCGAGCTTTTCATAAGGTATGTACCTTTTGCTTTTTACATTGAGTCCTTTTGAATTGTACTCCTCGCCCTCAAGGAAAACTGTCTGTGTAGGATAGGTGTTTACGCTAACAACATCATATACCATAGCTCCTGTATATACGATGGTCTTCTTTGTACCTGTATTTACAGTGGTAACAGCAGTTGTGACAGTTGTCGGGTTATCGTCTACGATCTCGATCTCTATCTCATCATATTTTATATTATCCTTGTCTATGTCATATCCGTCAATGTTTCTCAGCCGATCAAGAGAGATAGAATATGTACCTGCTTTATTCATGTTGACATAAGGACACGCCAGATCAGCTCGGGTAACAGGTTTTGAGTCAATGCTCCACTCACCCATATAATCTACGCTGTTATCATTATAGCTTCCCTTGAAGATATTACCGTTACCGCTGATGGTACAGCCTGTCAGGTCAAGCTCTTCACCTACTTTATAGATAGTCTTGTCAGGCTGCTTGATCTTTACAGTGCCCTCAGCTTTGTACTGCACTGCCTCGGCTTCTTCAAGCTTTTTTGTATCCTCGCTTGTTGGCTCGCCGTCAACCACCATAACATAAAAGCTGTCATATCTTACGTTATCTTTTACGTAACTGTAGAAGCCGCCCGGAGTGCCTTTGTGAGCAGCCCTTATCTTGTATATACCCGCTTTGGTATTATCGAACTCCGAAGTATCAAGGTCGGTAAGCTCCAACGCTCTTGTGAAATCATCCCAGTTTGTTCCTGTCATTCCTGTAGGCTGCCTGTCTGAGTAAATGGTGACAGCACCGTATGCACTTATTTTTCCGCCTGTAAGATCAAGCTCCTCACCTATCTTATAGATCCTCTTCTCGGGAGCATCTATCCTGACCGAGCCGCTGTTGACAGCATATTCTTCGCTCTCGTCGTAAAAAGATGTCTTATTTTGCGTTGCTGCATCATTTTCGATCTTTTGTGCTAAAAAAGATGTTCCCGCAGCTGTTGTATTCCTTTCGGGCAGGCTGACTGCCGATAAAAGCATCATAGGAACTGTCATGACCGCAGCTATTGATTTTTTTACATTCATTAGTAATACATCCCTTTCTGTTTTTTGTAATTTTTTCATTTCTAACCATACAGCATCACTTCATAACTCCGAGGCTCAGCCTCCCATTCTGAACTGTATCCGACTTACGAATATGTTCTTATGGTCATTAATAATATTTTAAACCCTAATACGTTTTATATCAAGCTTTTTCTTTAAAATTAACATTTTATCTATATTATTAATAAAGCTGCCGGTATCCCTTTCAGCTCCCGCTGACAGCGGACAAAAGAAAATACACCTGCGGAATTAACCAACAGGTGTATTTGTATCCTATGTTCTGAGATGTCATGATGAACCGCTTATAAAGCAGCCGTACAGGAATTTACAGATATAAGGCTCTCTACAGCCGCAAATATCTTCTTTGCGACGTAGGGATAATTCATTGTATAGAGGTGGATACCGTCAACGCCCTCAGCGATAAGCTCGGTAATCTGGTCTATGGCGTAGGCTATCCCTGCGTCACGGAGGGCTGTATCATTATGCTCGTATCTTTCAAGCACACGTACGAACTTCTTTGGCAGCTGAACTCCGCAGAGCTTCACCATGCGCTCTATCTGGCGCTTGTTGGTCACAGGCATTATACCTGCCTCTATGGGTATATCTATGCCTGCGATGCGAGCCTTTTCGTGGAAGTCCAGGAAATATTTATTGTCAAGGAAGAGCTGAGTGATCAGATGGTCTGCGCCGCAGTCCACCTTGTGTCTGAGCCATTTCAGATCGTCAACAGCACTTGTGCTCTCGGGGTGTATCTCGGGATAGCATGCAGCAAGGACATTGAAGTCATATCTCTCTTTAATAAATGTAATAAGATCGCTGGCGTGCCTGAAATCTCCCTCAGCAGCCGTATCCTCTCTCCTGTCTCCGCGAAGTGCGAGAACATTCTCAATGCCGTGAGCCTGCAGGCTGTCAAGTATCTCCGCAGCCTGCTCCTTTGTAAGGTCGATGCAGGGCAGATGAGCAACGCTCTCAACGCCGTATCGCTCCTTGATGTCGGAGGCTATCTGTATGGTCTTGCAGCCGCTGTGACCGCCCCCTGCTCCATAGGTAACACTGATGAAATCAGGAGATATATCGGAAAGTTCGTCAAGTGTATCATATATTACGCTCTCGTCCGTATCGGGCTTGGGCGGAAAAACTTCAAGTGAAAATACTGTCTTATGCTCAAATAATTCAGCTGTTTTCATTTCGCACCTCTTTTGCAGCTTCAACAAGATTTTTAAGGCTGGGAACAGTCTCCTCGTTTCCTCTTGTCTTGAGTCCGCAGTCGGGATTTACCCACAGCTTCTCAGCAGGGATACGCTCCCTCATCTTGCCGATAGCAGCCTTTATCTCTTCCTTTGAAGGAACTCTCGGTGAATGGATATCATATACTCCCGGACCTACTTCTGTGCGGAAGTTGTTTTCTTTGAGCACGTCGAGTATGGTAAGGTCAGAACGTGAAGCCTCAAATGTGATCACATCTGCGTCCATATCGTCGATATCCTTGATTATGTCTGCAAATTCGCTGTAGCACATATGTGTGTGTATCTGTGTTTCGGGCTTCACACCGCTGTGTACATATCTGAATGCAGGTATCGCCCAGTCGAGGTAATCCTCTCTCCAGTCAGCTCTGCGGAGGGGCAGCTTCTCGCGGAGTGCCGCTTCGTCAACCTGTATTATGCTTATGCCGTTTGCTTCAAGGTCAAGGACCTCCTCACGGATAGCAAGGGCTATCTGCAAAGCGCTCTCTCTGAGGGAGATATCCTCTCTCGGGAATGACCAGTTGAGAATAGTAACAGGACCTGTGAGCATGCCCTTCATGGGCTTCTTGGTAAGGCTCTGAGCGTAAACCGACCAGCGCACGGTCATAGGCTTTGCACGGGAGATATCTCCCCATACAACAGGGGGCTTTACGCAGCGTGTACCGTAGGACTGAACCCAAGCCTTTTCTGTGAATAGATAGCCGTCAAGACACTCGCCGAAGTATTCCACCATATCGTTGCGCTCGAATTCGCCGTGAACAAGAACGTCAAGACCTATTTCCTCCTGCAGAGCGATACACTCGGCAGTCTTTTTCTCGATGAAGAATTCATAGTCGCTGTCAGACATCTCGCCCTTGCGGTGAGCATTACGCGCCGACTTTATCTCGGCAGTCTGCGGGAATGAGCCTATTGTAGTTGTTGGGAACAGTGGCAGCTTGAATCTTGCCTTCTGTATCTTCTCACGCTCTGCAAATTCGGGAAGTCTTACAAAGTCCTTTTCCGTAAGAGCTGCAACTTTATTTCTTACAGCTTCATTGCCGCCTGTTCTGAGCTCGCTGTGGAGAGCTGCATTTCTGCGGTATTCCTCAGTCTCCGCAGGACTCTGTGAAGCGGTTATATTTTTAAGCTCAGCAAGCTCTGTAAGCTTTTCCTCTGCATATGCGAAGTGCTTCTTGTAGCACTCGCCAAGCTTTGTCTCGTTTGCAAGAGTACACGGAACATGGAGCAGCGAGCAGGAGGTACCTATTACTATATCCTGTACGTACTTTTCAAGCTCGGCAAGAGTGAAAAGCGTTGAAGCGTAATTGTTGCGCCAGATATTCTTGCCGTTTACAACGCCTGCAAACAGTGTCTTACCCTGTGGGAAGCTGTTTGACTTGACAAGCTCAAGGGACTTCTTTCCCTCAACGAAGTCAAGGCCGATACCGTCAAGGTCAAGTCCGCAGAGCTCCTTGTAGCAGTCGCGTACATCGCCGAAAAAGGTCTGCACAAGAACCTTTACAGCGCCCTTATTGGAAAGTATCTTCTCATAAAGCGATACAAAAAGCTTAACGTCCTCGGCTGTCATATCCATTACCAGTGAGGGCTCGTCAAACTGCACCCACTCTGTGCCGAGAGCACCGAGCTTTTTCAGCAGCTCCGAATAAGCTGCGGCAGCCTGCTCTGCAAAGTCAGCAGCCTTTTTGCTGCCCTTGTATCTTGCCAGCTTCAAGAATGTGTAAGCTCCGATGATAACGGGTCTTGTTTTTACTCCGCC
This sequence comes from Ruminococcus flavefaciens AE3010, assembly GCF_000526795.1. Lineage (NCBI taxonomy): Bacteria > Bacillati > Bacillota > Clostridia > Eubacteriales > Oscillospiraceae > Ruminococcus > Ruminococcus flavefaciens. The sequence goes on along the minus strand of NZ_JAGT01000001.1, from coordinate 279,262 downwards.
TGAAAGAGCTTCGCTGAAAAGCTCGAATGGCTTTGTGCCTGCAAGCTTTATCTCTGTGCTGTCGTCTATCTCGGGCACCATGTAGTGGTAATTGGTGTTGTACCATTTCTTCATAGCAAGAGCCTTTACATCGCCCTTTTCGCCCTGATAGCCTCTTGCAGCAGCAAAGTATGTATCAAGCTTTGAAAGTCCGAGGGAGGTGTATCTCTCGGGAACAGCATTCAGCAGAAAGGCTGTATCGAGGACTCCGTCATAGAACGAGAAGTCATTGGACGGGATAAAGTCAAGTCCGCTTTTTTTCTGTAAGTCAAGATTATATGAACGTATCTCTTTAGCAGTTTTTTCAAGCTCTGCTGCTGTGATCTCACCGCGGAAGTACTTCTCGCTGGCGAATTTGAGTTCACGTAAATTTCCTATTCTTGGGTATCCGATTATTGATGTATTCATTGCCTATTCCTCCGATATGTTTTGTGATGATATTATTATAGCATATCGGTCAGAAATGTGTTAATATCAAAAAGAAATGCTGCCCCATAGCTAAAAGCTATATCAAGACGAGTAATTGGCAATGTATTCTTTGAGGTGCTCCAGATAGCGCTCCGTAAGCTCGTTCATGGGGCGATCGGTGGTGATGATGTAGCCTATCTCCATTCTCTCGTCGCTTTCAAGAGGTATTGAAACAATATTGCTTCCGTTCAGGTCGGAGCTGAGGATTCCCGACGAAATTGTATATCCGTCAAGTCCTATGAGCAGATTGAACAGGGTAGCTCTGTCGGAAACTACTATATTCTTAGGACTTTCCGCCGTGATGTGGAGCTCCTCGGCAAAGTAAAAGGAGTTCTTCACGCCCTGATCGTAGGTCAGCCTCGGAAAGGCTTTCAGATCGTCAAGAGTAACGGAGCTTCTTCCCACAAGAGGGTTGTTCCTGCTTACAAATACATGTGGCTTAGCCGTAAACAGCGGCTCAAACCGTATCTCCTCGTTTTGCAGGATATGCCTTATTACCTCACGGTTGAAGCTGCTGAGAAAAAGCACTCCTATATCGCTTCTGTGAGTGCGGACGTCCTCTATTATCTCCGCGGTTTTCAGCTCGCGGAGAGAAAATTCGTACTTGTCACGACCGTACTCGCGGACAAGCTCAACAAAGGCATTTACCACGAATGCGTAGTGCTGAGCGGATACCGCAAAGGCTCTCCGCGGCGGAGCTGTGGACTTGTACTCGTTTTCAAGGAGTTCAGCCTGCTCCACTATCTGACGTGCATAGGACAGGAACTTGGTACCGTCCTCGGAGAGATATACTCCCCTGTTGCTTCTGTTGAAAATGGTTATGCCCATTTCCTTTTCAAGCTCGGCTACGGACTTTGAAAGGCTGGGCTGAGCTATGAAAAGCCGCTGCGCCGCCGTAGTGATAGAGCCCGTTTCCGCTATTGTAATTATGTATTTCAGCTGTTGTAAGGTCATTTTCTTCTCCTTTGATCAATGTCAGGTTATCTGAACGCAAAAAACGACCTGCCCGTTTCTTCAACAGGCAGGCATTTTTATTACTTAACAGTGAATTTCAGCATATTCCATGAGCGCGGGGCAAGATATATCCCGCCGCCGATCTCCTGCTGTACAGGTGTGACAGCATCGGGCTCATCTGCACTGTTGCAGCGTTTCATATCATCGCTTGTCAGAACTGTATGGGATACAAGTTCGTATCCTTCAAAGCCGCTGAGTTCAAGCTCACAGCTCTCGTCAAGAGCGCGGTTTACAGCAAAGAGAGTGATATCGCTGCCGTTTTCTACTGTGATACTCTCGATATACGGCACATTGCTGTGCTTGACGCTGTTATATGTACCGCATTCGCAGACTGTATTCAAAGCCTTTCCCCTGCCGTTGACCGAACAGTGAAGAAACGGATAATAAATGGTCTGTACCCATGTTCTGCCTCCTGTTTCGGTCATTATGGGAGCAATAACATTGACAAGCTGTGCCAGACATGCTATCTTTACTCTGTCGCAGTGACGCAGGAGCGTGATCAGCAGGCAGCCTACCACAAGGGCGTCCTCAACATTATAGATGTCCTCCAAAAGCGGCGGAGCAACATGCCAGTGCTCAATTTTTTTATCCTGCTCATTGCTGTGGAACCAGATGTTCCACTCATCAAAGGACAGCATAATATCCTTTTCGGACTTTTTCTCAGCCTTTATCTCATCGCATATCTTCGCAGTATCAATGATAAACTGCTCCATGTCCATTGATGATGCAAGGTAATCCGAGGTGTCGTTTTCAGGATTGCCATAGTAGCTGTGCATGGAAACGTAGTCCACATGTTCATAGCATTCACGAAGTACAGTACGCTCCCATTCGCCGAAGGTCGGCATAAGGGGACCTGAGCTGCCGCATGCCACAAGCTCTATGGTTGGGTCGGTCATTTTCATCAGCTTTGCTGTCTCGCAGGCAAGACGGGCATATTCCTGTGCGGTCTTGTGACCTATCTGCCAGTCGCCGTCCATCTCGTTCCCAAGACACCACAGCTTTATGCCGAAGGGTTTTTCAAAGCCGTTTTTTCGGCGCATCTCGGCATAATATGTATCAGTGTCAAGGTTGCAGTATTCAACGAGATTGCTCGCCTCAACAGCACCTCGCGTACCGAGGTTCACTGCCATCATTATTTCAGTGTCCGAACGCTTTGCCCATTCCTGAAACTCGTCAATACCTATTTCATTGGTCTCAACGCTGTTCCATGCGAGCTCAAGCCTTCGTGGACGCTTTGACCTATCGCCTGTTCCGTCCTCCCATTTGTAGTTGGACACGAAATTTCCGCCGGGATAGCGTACAACAGGAACGTTCAGCGTCTTTATAAGCTCCAGTACGTCCTTACGGAAGCCCATATCGTCAGCGCTTTCATGTGACGGCTCATAGATACCGCCGTATACTGCACGTCCGAGGTGCTCTATAAAGGAGCCGTATATCCTCGGATCGATTTCACCGATGGTATCCAAGGTATTTATCGTTATTTTTGCTTTCATTGCATATACTCCAGATCATATTTAAGTAATCATTTTATTTCATAAGCCGTACGTTTGCGATGATCTATTCTGAAAATATAAATCAAAGTTAAAGGGAATATTATCTTTCGCTAATATTCCCTCAAATGCACTTTTTAAAAAATAAAGTCATTGACAGTAATCCTGCTTTTTTATCTTTTCATCATATACCAAGCAGATACGTATATCAACCCTTTACAGCGCCTGCGGTAAGACCGTCAACTATCTTGTTGGAGAATGCGCAGTAAACTATTATGGTAGGTATGATAGCGATTATAATAGCTGCAAACATCTGCGAATAGTTGGTATTATATGGTCCTACGAACTTTGACAGCGATACAGGCAGGGTCTTTTTTGCCTCATCAGAGATGAATACCATTGCAAGAAGAAGCTCGTTCCAGTTGCCGATAAAGGTCATAAGTCCTGTTACGAACAGTCCCGTTCTGCCCAGCGGCAGACATATCTTGAAGAATATCTGGAAGATATTCGCACCTTCCATACATGCACATTCGATAAGCTCATTGGGAAGTCCCTTAAAGAAGCCTGTCATAATGAATATGGTTATGGGAAGCGAGAATGTAAGATATGGGATTATAAGTCCCGTCAGTGTGTTTGAAAGACCTATCTTTGCAAATCTTGTGAAGAGAGGGATAAGTACGCAGTGTACAGGTATCATCATACCTGTAAGGAAATAAGTCATGGCAAGCTTTGCGCCCTTCCAGCGCATACGTGCAATGCCGAATGCAGCCATGGAACCGATTATCATGCTCAGTACCAGAGCAACAACGCACACGATGAATGAGTTAAGTGTTGCTACACCAAGACGTCCTGCTGTCCAAGCAAATGAAAAGTTATCAAATGTTATGTTCTGAGGGAGAGCAAAAGGAGCAGTAAATATCTCCTTATTGGTCTTGAAGGATACATTGAATACCCAGAGCAGAGGGAAGATGTATGTTATGCATATAAGCACAAGAAATACATATATAAGTATCTGTACAGCCGAAGGCTTTTTTCCTGAGGATTCTTTCAGTTCAGCTGCTGTTTTTATAGAACTCATCTGGCTGTACCTCCTTACATCTCGTACTGTTCGGTCTTTACGACCTTATTGATAAACAGTGTTACCAGCAGACAAAGTATAAGCAGCACAACGCCTATAGCACTTGCATAGCCGTATTTGAAGTACTTGAAGCCCTGCTGATAGAGGTGAGTTGCAAGGACCTCTGTCTTGTGGTTAGGTCCGCCCTCTGTCATATTGTAGATAAGATCGAAGAATTTCAGTGAGCCGATAGCATTGAGTGACATAGCTGTAGCGATCATGGGCTTGATAAGCGGAAGTGTTATGTATCTGAAAGTCTTGACCTTTGTACAGCCATCGATATAGCTTGCCTCCATAAGGGACTTGCTGATACCCGAGATCTGAGCCATGTAAAGCATCATTGACTGACCAACGTACTGCCAGAGAGCAACAAAAGCGATTATCCACATAGGAAGGATAATATGTCCCTTGGTATCCATGAGCCAGAGAGGAGGCTCCTCAACGCCCCATTTTTCAAGGAGCTGATTGATACCGAGCTTAGGGCTGAATATGAACATCCACATCAGACCGAGAGCTGCAGAAGATAGTACGCAGGGAAGATAGATTATGTTCTTGAATGCATTTCTTCCTCTTTTTATGTTTGTCAGGAGAGCTGCGTAGATAAGACCTACGATAAGCTGTGACACACAGGAGAATATGAGGAAGAACATTGAGTTCTTTAGAGCAATGCCGAAGGTTTTGTCGGAAAGCAGTGCCTTGTAGTTTTTTAGTCCGACAAAAACAGGGGCAGTCATGCCTTTATAGTCACAGAATGAATAATACACCGACTGAACGATCGGTATAAAAAGCACCAGTGTGAACAAGAGAAAAGCAGGGATCATGAATAAAAAGATCGCCGTCTTGTTCCTGAGCATTTTTTCCATTCCGAACCAACTCCTTTCAGTAGATCGATATTGTAAAAAAGTTAAAAAGAATAGGGGCGCAGGGTACGCCCCTATGTTTTGTTTTCGGAATCAGTCAGAAATTACTTTCTGCAGTTAGCCTTGTAGTATTCCTCCATGTCCTTTGCAGCTTCCTTAGGAGTCATATCCTTAAGGAATACAGCAACCATTGTATCATCGAAGTGAGCACCTGTCTCAGTTGTAGGCATTGACTCGTTGTAGAAGCCGAATGTACCCTTTGCGCCGCCGAATACGTCCATAACGTATGAGAGTTGCTTAGGAGCTACTGATGCGTCATACTGTACCTTTGTTACAGGGATCTTACCGCCTTTTTCAGCTGTGTACTTCTGAGCTGTGTCGTCTGTGAAGTACTTGATGAGAGCTGCAGCAGCCTCAGGATTCTTGGTTGTTGAGCTCATGCAGAGTGAGTCAGACTTAGCGATAACTCTCTCAACGCCCGGGAACTGGAATACGCCGCACTTGGACTCAAAGTCAGGGTTAGCACCGTTGATCTGTCCGATAGCCCATGAACCCTGGATAAGGATAGCAGCCTCTTCATTGTAGAAGTTAGCTGTAGCAACGTCGTTTGTATCACCTGCTGCTGTTCTCTGGAAGTAGTCAGAGAACTTGAGGAGCTTATCACAAGCGCTCTCGAGCTTGCCGTCTTCCCATGAAGCAGAACCGTCAGCCAGCTTAGGAAGCTCAACGCCCTCTGCCTCGCAGAGATAACCAGCTACCATTGAAAGGCACCATGCAGTACCTGCGGAAATAGTTACAGGAGTATAGCCTGCACCCTTCAGCTTTTCGCATGCATCGATCATTTCGTCCCATGTCTTGGGAACAGAGGCGCCTGCCTTCTCAAACATCTCTGTATTGTAGAAGCAGCATGCAGCTGCTGTGTTAAGCGGAACAGCATAGATCTTGCCGTCATATGTCTGCTGTGAGAATACAGCGTCACTTGTGAATGTATCCTTCCAGCCGTCCTTGTTCAGGTATTCGTCAAGGGGAGCTGCAACGCCGGGCTCAACATAGTCTGTAAGCTGAGGGCCCGGGCTTACGATGAATACGTCAGGTGTTTCGCCTGCTGCAACAAGAGCATTGAGCTTGTTGTAGTATTCCTCAAGGTTTGTGGTAACAGGTGTTACATGATACTTGCCCTCATAATCCTTGTTGAATCTTTCGATAGTCTCCTTGTAGCCAAGGGAAATAAGGTCCTCTGTAGCATTGAGGTCGTCCCAGAACATCCATGTGATCTCCTGAGCCTTGCCTGAATCGCCGCCCTTGCTGCTTGAACTACCGCTGTTTGCAGAACCATTTGAATTATCGGAACTGCTGCTGCCGCAGCCTGCAAGTGTTGTTGCAAACATTGCTGCTGACATAATTGCTGCAAATAAACTTCTTTTTTTCATTACTGTTTCCTCCTGATTAAGTTCCGCACGGCACATATTTTATAATCAGCCTATCTATATGCCGCCAGATAAATTATACGATTGTACCGAATATGATATGGTTTATCATCGGTATCCTTGTTAATCTTACCATATTATTAACAAGTTGTCAATAAATATGAGCAATAAGGGCAAAAAATGATTAATAGAATATAAATTTTTTGTATTTATAGCAAAAAATGGTTAGAAAAGGCCAAAATTTAACCTTTTTGTAACGCTTTTTTAATAAAATTTACACTATTTTCTATAAATTTCTTCCAAAAACAAGCACACATTTCAGTAATATCATTCCAGAATGAACGAGCCGAGAGACAGTGAACAAATACCTGAACTGCCTTTTTCCTTGAATGTGAACCATATGGCGTTCACACCGTCGGGTATTCTGATCTCAGCAGTGTGCTTTTTCCATATATTACTGTTCTCAATCTCTATATCGCCCAGTTCCTCACCGTCCCATGCAGTTTTGACTGCAAAAGAGCCATTGCCGTAGCCCCGTGTAGTAATGCTGACCTTGGTTATGCCCTTGCAGTCGAAGTACTTGAAGCCAATGTTTGTGCCGTCTTTGATGTTTGAGATGTACCCTGTCTCTTCATCTCCGTCCTTGCCGTCCTGAACTATGCGCGGCGCATTGAGGTCGCCGATATAGAGCTCGGGCTCCCTGCCAAAAATATTGCAGGCGATATAAGCGGGGTATTCTCCCCTGCCAATGAGAGGTCCGCCGTTGAGACCGCAGGAAGATATCTCAGCCTGATCGAAGCTGCCGTCGGCATTGAGAGTGAGCTTCTCCGCACAGCCCTGTCTGGAGAACCATGTGCCGTTGGTGTGTCTGTGATAGAAGATGTACCACTGGCCGTTGATATCGATTATGCTGCCGTGGTTGTTGGCACCTCGGTTCGCGGGCATATCCGCAGGCTTGTAGGTATCGATATGCAGATCGGTGTTGCTTACCAGTACGCCGCCATATTTGAAGCCTCCCAGCGGACTGTCGCTGACAGCGTAGCAGAGCTCATGCATGACCTCTGAGGAATATATGAAATAGTACTTACCGTTGACCTTGCGAATGGAGGAAGCCTCGAAGAATGCGTGCCCCTCGAACTGAGTCCCCTTGCTGTAGCATATTCCCTGCACTATGGTCTCAGGCTCGGTGATAATGGTCAGCATATCCTTATCAAGTGTTACTACCCTTGCGCCTGTTCTGGACTTGTCGCCCTCGGGACAGAATCCGCTGTACATATATGTCTTATCGCCCTCGGTGATAACACCCGGGTCAAACTGTGGCTCGTCCCCTTCTCTCTCTCCGAGACGTGTGCCGTCGGGATAGTGAACATAGCCGTAGAACTCATACCTGCCTGCAGGCTCGTCGCAGACCGCAACGGACATAACTCCCACCTTGTCGAGTACATAGTACAGGTAGTACCTTCCGTCGGGACCTATCGTAACATCGGGAGCGTAAAGACACATATGCCCGTCCTTATTCATGGGATCGGCGTTCCTTGGGTAGATAACTCCCTCATAGCGCCAGTTTCCAAGATCGTCAACAGGAGCTGACCAGCACACATAGTCTCCCATGCAGAATACATAGCCGTTCCAGAAGTCGTGTGAACCGTAGATGTATACGCGGTCGCCGAATACATATGGCTCGCCGTCGGGGATATACTCCCAGCTTGGGAGATAGGGATTGAATGCCTGTTTCTTACTCATAAATTCTCCTCCTTATTTCAATTCGTCCAGCAGGAACCTTACTAAGCTGTTCTGCTCGGCAGATGCCTGTGCGCCGTCACTCGTGAACAGCATCTCGCTTCGGTCGTTATCGGAATATGGTCTCCATTCTGGGAGCCTATTGCCGTTCAGGTCAAAGCCGTTGGGGTCTCCCGTCTTTATGAAGTTAGCCCAGTAATCACACATCTGCCTTGCCAGATCGTAATGTCTGCCCTCAAACGGTCTGGTGCATTTTGCAAGAGTCTCAAAAAAGAACCACAGATCAACAGAGTGGAATGTCCCTGCATTATCATCTCCGGGGATATCGGAAATGAAGCGGTAGTAGTAGCAGTTCTCGGGCTTATCCTGCCTGTTCTCTCCGAGAAAAGCTGCCTTTACGCCTAATTCAGGTGAAGAAACGAGAGCATAACCGAGATCGGTCCTGTCTTTAGCTTCGGGTAAAGCCAGAAATTGCTCAGCTTTGCTGCCGAAATACTCCCCTGCCTTCTTTGCCAGCCCGTTATCATCTGCCGCATGAATGTACTCCATGAATTCGTCACCTGTATTGCCGCCCATAACGGGTACACGGATACGTGAGCCGTTTCTGAAAGCCGCCATGGGGTCCTGTGTGCAGAAGCGGCCGTCCAGCACTATGGTGAAAAACATCTCACCGCTATTGCGAAGCCCGGAATACTTGCTGCGGATATAATTTGCATCGAGCTTTCTCGCCTCTTCAAGAGTTTTCACGCCTAAGTACTCAAAAAGCCTTTCCCCCTTTTCACCTGCCTGTTCAAGGCTCTGAGGCTTGAAGAAGTCATTGACCTCATAGGGAGAACCGAACATACCGCTCATGACCACAGCACTTTTGAAGTCGCCCTCATTGTCCATGCACGCCATTTGCGCCATTACACTGCCGCCGCCTGCGGACTGTCCCGCGATAGTTATATTATCGGGATCACCGCCGAAATTGGCGATATTGCGTCGTACCCACCTGAGACCTGCCTGCTGGTCGAGACAGCCGAAATTACAGGGAGCGTCGGGCTGTTCCTTTGTCAGCTGAGGGTGACAGAGGAATCCAAAGGCTCCGAGACGGTAATTCACGGTAACTACAACGATATCTCTCCTTGCAAGACGTTCGCCGTCAAACTCCATCTCGGCGGTGTAGCCCCACTGGAAAGCGCCGCCGAAGAACCACACAAGCACGGGCTTGCGCTCGTCTGCTGACTTGGCGTTGGTCCATACATTGAGATAGAGGCAGTCCTCGCTCATGGTGATCTCGGGATCAACGTGCCATTCACGGCAGTATATATCGTCGCCTAAACCCGGTGTATCCTGGACGGATATGGGTGCGAACTCAAAGCACTCCCGCACCCCCTGCCAGCTTTCGGCAGGCTGCGGAGCGCGCCAGCGGTTCTCCCCAACGGGAGGAGCAGCAAAGGGTATGCCCTTGAATGAAGTGATCCTCGGGTCAGCTGCAGGCAGACCGCGCACCTGCCCGTTTTCTGTATTTGCTATCCTTAACATGATGTCAGCTCCTTAAAAAATGCATAGTGTATTTAATGGTTTTTATTTTCAGCTTTTAAATTTATCCTGCTTTTGACTGTAAGGAATTGATGTTTTATATTATATCAAACTTAAATAAAATAGTCAATCTTTACTAAAATAAAAAACAGGAAACTATTATGCAAATCTTTGACTGCATATTCCCACAGGAATGATATAAACGATAAAGAGCCGACATAATCGGCTCTTTTTTCGATATTAAGCTGTTATTGACAAAAATGACATTTCATCGATCATCTGACCGTTTCTGCCTGCGCCTGTCCTTTTCGGGATGCTGTATGTAGTATTCCTGCTTGTCCCTGTACATGCGCTTATCCGCAGTTTTCATAGCATTGCGGATATCGAATACACCTTTGACATAGACAGCCCCCACCGCAAAGCTCACATCAGGTGTACTTTCAGCAAGAGTGCGAAGCTGAGATGTTACATTCATATTGATGATAATATTATACCATCTAAGCGAAGCGTTATGGTATAATTGCCCGATTGCAGGGAGCAAATCTGTGATTTGCGTATCTGCAAGGGCATTAAGATCAATTATAATGAATGCTTTGCATTCATTATACCATATTTATATTAACTTTCCATTAATTACAGTGGTATTTAAAATATCTGTGACTTTAATTAATAAATTATATTTAATAGAGTGTGATGCAGGGCTTGTCGATATGCTTCCCTGTTTTTACAAGGCAACATGACTGTTCCGAAGCAGTTCAGAAAAAACATAATGTGCATGAAAAACAAAAAATGATAGTCCCCGCAATACGGAAGCTATCATTTTTCATTGACTTTTACGGCTTTATGATGTATAATTTAGAAAAGCATCACTCGGAATACACGTTATATCGTATAGTTCATGGAACTATCCAAATGTAAGGTCAGTCAGAGGAGGAGCCTATGAAAGAAAATCAGGAAGCTTTAAACCAGATCGCACTTACACTTGCCCACCATTTTGACAGTCTGTATTATGTTGACATAAAGTCGGGAAAATATTATGAATATATGCCAAACACTCTGTTTGAAGGTCTGAATATTCCGAGTCACGGGGAGGATTTCTTTACGGAATCTCAGAAAAACGCTCCGAAATGCGTTCATCCCGATGATCTTGAGCTTGTGATAAAGCTCCACGACAAGGAAGCTATGCTCAGCCGACTTTCAAAGGACAAGTCCTATTCTGCTGTATACAGGCTTATTCTGAATGGAAATATCATACATATGCGCCATTTTGAGATAATGTGCGAAGATCAGATGCATATTATATGCTGTCTCGAAAACATCGAAGAGGAGTTCCGCAAAAAGGAAGAACAGGAACGAGACCTCCAATCTGCCAGACGTATGGCAAGAATGGACGCACTGACAGGTATACGCAACAAAAATGCGTTTAACGAATATGCTGCGGCGATAAACGCGAAAATCGATTTCGTCTCGGAAAACTACCATTTCGCTGTCATCATGTGCGATGTAAATGATCTCAAAAAGATCAATGACACCCGCGGTCACAGCTTCGGAGATGAAACCATACAGAGGACAAGCCGCCTGATATGCGATATTTTCGACCACAGTCCCGTTTTCAGAGTCGGCGGTGACGAGTTCGTTGTTGTGCTTGACGGACGCGACTATGATATGCGCGAACAGCTCCTTGCGAAGCTGCGCGAGGAATCTGTTGCCAATAAGCTCTCACGCTCGGGACCCGTTGTCGCCTGCGGAATGGCGGTCTATGACCGCAATACCGATGACAGCTTCAATTCTGTATACCAAAGAGCCGACAAGCAGATGTACAAGCATAAGAATGAATTGAAATCAACGAAGATAGTCGACTATTTCATGGGAATGAACAGCATGGACGTGCCCATAACCGCTGAGAGGAAACGGATCCTCGACAGCTTGTTCGGTGCGCTGTATACCGTCATTGGCGAGGGCTATGTTTATCTGAATGATCTGAAGCATGATTTCTCACGCTGGTCGCTGCCTTTGGTAGATGACTTCGGTATGCAGTCGGAGTATATGTATCACGCCGATAAATGCTGGCAGGAGCATATACACCCCGACGATATGAAGATCTACAGAGAAGCTATCGACGCTGTTCTCTGCGGCAATGCGGAAGTCAGACCTATCCTCTACCGCGCAAGACGTACTGACGGTACATATGCAGTATGCCATACCCGAGGCTTTATATTAAGTGACAAAGGCGGTAATCCCGAATATTTTGGCGGTATCATCGTTACAGAATAAAAAGTCCCCCTTACCGATCGAAGTTTTAACGCTTCAACCGATGAGGGGGGTATTTTTATTCTGTTACGGTCTGTACAGTGCAGTAATGCAGAATCAGTACATTTCCTCACTGAGCTTCTTTCTGAGCTCTATCATATCAAATGAATCAACTGCACCGTCATAGTTAAGGTCGTAATTCTTTCCATCAAGATCGAACTTTTCACCCAGAAGGTGTTTTTGCAGAAGCTCAATATCCCTGGAGGTAAACTTGTTACAGTCGTTCCTCTCAACATATATGCTGCTGTTTTCAAGCGTTATCTCTCCGCTGCCGACTCCGCAAATATTAGCATTGAGAGCTACCATGGTAATAGGACCTGTTGTGAGGCCTGCTTTATTCCATTCATAAACAGCGTCAGCAAGGTACATCTGCCCTGAGCATATACTGTTGTTTCCTGTTCTTTCATGGGCTATACAGTAATACTTCACTTCCTTTTTTCCGCTTGCGATAAAAGTATTATTAGTATACAGCACATAGAGATCGTATTCCTTGTCCGTGAACTGCTTTGTGCCGAGAAATTCTGCACCTTCGGGAACAGCATTATAGTTCAGCGAGTCATATATATAGAAATAAATGTATTCCTCACCGTCCTCACCGCGCATCCTGCCCTCTGCACCTATGCTGTAATTGCCGTATGTATTGACATAAGCCCTGTAGGATATATTGATGAAATCGCCTCTATTACTGTAGATCTCCTCTTCCTCCGTCTCAAAGCCTCTTCTTTTGCCGAATCTGAAAACAGCGTCCTCTGACTCAAGAGCACATTCACCTATGATGTCACCGTTCTTTTTCAGGGTACACATTCCGCCGTCTTCGCCGTAGATTATACTGCCGCCGTCATATATGAACGGAGAGATATTGGCCAACCAGCTGTCTATAACTCTGTCATACTCCGCATCAGGATCGGAAACATTGAATTCTGCACTAACAAGATCAAAACTGCCGCTTCCTGCGCCAAATGCTTCGGCAAAGGAAAAGATCTCCGTAATTTGGTCGTCTTTACCGATATAATCCTTCATCCACGCTTCATAATGCTTCTGAAGGTCTACACTGTCCAAAGCGCTGTAATAAGGATCTTCATTGATCTCCTGAGTTACGCACCATATCTGAGGGCATGGATATGAAAAACATGTCTCATAATCATAATATCTGTAATACAGATCATATTTCACACCCTCTACCTCGGTTGTTCCGAGAGACTTGACCTTAGCCCTGTCACGTTCACCGTCAATAAAGCTGTCTGAGTTTCTGTACTGAACGATACAGTACTGTATGCCTGTATCGTCTGAGAAAAGCGAAACTCCTGCGGCGTAATTATCTTCTGCGTTTATTAAAGTTTTATAGAACACTTTCAGCACATCGTTTTTTTCAAATGTTCTTACGGTATTATCCCAGAGTCCCCTTACAAAAAGGCTGGTGGAACACATATCATCATTGTTATAGGTACATTCTGCAACTCTGCTGTCACTGACTGTCATATCGCCTTTTTTTGCATTAGTTTTTTCAAAAAAGCAGTTATAATACTGACCGTCAAGATAGACTCCCTTGGATGCAGTGCCTTCATTTTTAATTGTTATGCTCTTCCTGTACGGGACATTGACGACAGCTGACTTCAAAACAGATATTTTTCCGTTTTCACTTGTTCCGCGGACGTAAAGCCTCGCCTGCTTTTCAATATCAAGCTTGAAATCATTATATCCGAGCTCACTGCATATCCCTTTGATATCGATTTTTCCTGATATATCCGTACCGCTGATACTATCTGCCCGCACAACATAGATTATTTCAACAGGCAAGTTCTCCTCTTCGGCAATGCTCACATAATAATCAGTACGGTTTACGGATATCTTTACTGCATCGTCGCCTGCCTTGTACATATCGGGCGAATAGGATTCAAGGACTCTTATCTCTGCGGATCTTGAGGTTTTCCTGTCATAGCTTCTTATCAGAGCGCCCACAGCATATCCGCTGTCTGCCTCGATTTTCGCATCATAACTGATATAAGACTGTTTATATTCTCTTATATTTATAAATTCATCAGCTCCTATAATAAACTCTGCCAAATTTGTTTTATCCCAGCTGCATTTATAGTATCCGCCTACGGGATTATATACCATATCTGCATCGCCTGTGTCACCGTCATACTTCCACACAAGAAACTCCTCACCTACATAAGGAGCCTTGTATTCCTCCTCAAAAAAGTCAAGGTTTACTGACACATTATGGTCTGTCAGCGCAGATACATCTATTTTCCCCACAGCCTCAACAGGAAAAACCGCCATTGAAACTGCCGTAACCGCACAGGCAGTCATCAATGAAAAAAAGCGCTTTATTCTTTTGTACATTCTGACACCCTCCTTAAACACAAAAAGCAAATATATATCTATTATAATATTATTTTTCGGCACAGACAAGTCTTTTTTTGCTGTATTACTACAAAAAGCACCTGCCGAAGCAGGTGCTCTACGTCTATTCGGCTGATCTGCAAAACAGAATCAATGTAATTGATCAGCACGGATACTTTTCTTTCAGATACTCCACAAGCATTTCTGGGATATACTGATAATGGTGGGAGTCATACAGCTTATAGCTAAGGTCTGCACCGTGTGACTCCATTCGTTCCTTAAACTTTGCAACGCCCTCCAGCGTCGTGGGGCGTCCGTTATATTTGTCGGCATAGTCAGGATCTTCCTGTGAACCCGCACAGAGGAACACGTTTTTGCTGAGCCTGTCGTTTCTGTCAAAATAGCCGTAATCATTCTCATATCCCTCAGGATCAAGCCCAGGGTAATCATAATAAAGTCCCCAGAATGCAGGACTGCCGATAATGTAGTTCCCGAAAGGCTGATTTTCGTATTTATCGGATTTGAACAGCGCATTGTGCGCAAACACACCGCCGTCCGAATGTCCGTAGAGCGTGGAATTTGCGCAGTCGATATTATAGTTCTCACCGATATACGGCATGAGATTGTCTGTGATGAAGTCAAGGAGCTTATCGCGCTCGATCACCAGATGTTCATAGCGGGGATAGCCTTTGTCATATGCAATATGATAGCTGTACCACAGGCTTACAAGTATCACAGGTGCAGCCTCGCCGTCCTCCATGCATTTTCTCAGCTCTGGACAGTTGCCGAACCGCCATATACCGTCTGTCAGGAAAAAGACGGGATATGTTTTGTCCTTATCATAATTCGGCGGCAACGTAACGTGTACAGTAAACGTCAGACACAGTTCATCGTCATAAATACTGATCTCGTCTACGGAATCCTTTATCGCTTCCACCGCATCACGGTCATATTCCCACTCGCTCCTGTAGTCCCTGTGGCCGGGAATAGACATGGAATAGTCAATGTCGGTGCCCTCGGGCAATACCTCATAATTTCCCGATCGAAAGGCTTCGTTTGCTATTCTGACAAGCTCTGTATCAAGCTCTATCTCCGACTCGGAATACCCGAAGTGTTCAGCATCAAATTCCCTTATCCAGTCAAGATAATCCTCAAATGATTCAAATGACAGCGTTTCGGTCTTGGGCTCACCGTTCTGATCTGTAAAGGTATGATAGAACCCGAACTGCCCGCCGTCATAATCGGAATAACAGGGCTCGGCGCACGGGATCCTGTGATATACATAGTATCCGTCAACCAAAATGTTGCTGCCATAGGAATAGGTTTTTCCGACTTTTTCCTCTGTTTTCTTCAGCTCGCTCATGGCAGCTTCATATTCTTCGTCAGTCATATTATCACGGTTATTCTCAAAATACTCACGTGTGTCATCAACATTTACTGTTATGAATTCCACGCTTACCTTATGCTCTGTAAGTCCCTGTTTATTCGGCTCATCAAGGAGCGTCAGACTGTGCTTATCCACGCTTGCACGTTCGTTTTCCGTCATTTTGTTCGTGAGCTTTATAGGCTCAGAGGGCTTAGCAGGCTCAATCGTCTGTATCTGCTCAGATGAGGGACTGTTTCCGCTTATGCCCGAGCTGCTGCAGCAGGCACTCATTGATGTGAGTGTTACAAGAGATAATAAAATAGCAATTATTTTTTTCATTATTGCACCTTCCTTTTTAAGTCTTTAACTATTAGACGTTTGAAAATGCAAAAACTCTCACCTGAAAATAATTTTTCATAATATTAATGCTCATTTACATGATACGTCCCTTGCTTTTTTCTGCTTTCTGCGGTATAATTATATCAGCTTAGCGAATTCTGTAAGTCTATGTCAAGGTCGGACTCTTTTTCGCAGCGTTTGTTTTATTGCAGTTCGCCTTGTTCAAGGCGGTAATGCTTCTTAAATGATCATTTTTCATACCCTATGTGGTCTAAAAAAGCTTTAAATACTATTTTTTCAATGGATGATGCATCAGCAGAATACTCTTTGACTCTTTGTACAAGTCCTTCCTTTTCACTGTGCGATAAAGATGAAGTATCCGTATTTCTCAGCACATCGATACATGTTACAAACAATTCACGATTTTTCGTATTGCTGACTTTGAGGATAATTGCCAAGCTTTTTATGTCCTCAGTATCAGATAAGCACTCTACGCAGCGCATTTGAGCTTCTTCTGAGTAATCACCTAACTTTTCAGACAGCTCCTCCCATTCCTCGTCAGAAAAGCTGCTAAGCATTTCCTGATAATAAAAAAGTCTGTCATCGTACCAATAATCGTCCGAATTATTATTGTTGATACCGTATTCAAATTCTTCCAGCATATATATTACCTCCGATCTTATATATAAGGTATCGCTTTCTGATACCTGCAAAAAAACATTGGGATATTCACCGATCCCGATATGGTGTGATATTTAAAGAACAAGCTGTTTTATATCATATAAAATTATCACATTTTTCGTTAATTGTCAAGGAGAATGTTATGAAAGAAAAATTCGGACCTGATGATATATTTTTTATGAGAATTACAGATAAGAATAGTATCAAGAAGGTTTTATTGGACTTCAATGACAGATTGCCTCCCCTGCAGGGAGAAGAGGGCTACGTGGACTCTGTTTCCGATAAGATCGCTAAAAACGGCATAGTATTATGTATGCTGCTAAAAAATACGATCATCGGCTTTTTTACGATGTACGCCAATGATCATGAGAACAGAAAAGCTTTTATTTCCTTTATTGCTGTCGACTCCTCATACAGGGCAGCAGGATACGGGACTATGCTGTTAAAAAAGGCTGTACAAACTGCAAAAGAAAATAATATGGAGCTCATGAAGCTTGAAGTATTAAAGGATAACGTGATCGCTCAGAACTTTTATAAAAAGCATGGTTTTTACACTATAGGAGAAAGTGAAAACAGCATCTATCTTGAGAAAAAACTCTGAAATGTTATTTTGAGGATACTCAGCTGATAACGTCAGTGTCAGCGTAAGAATAAATGAATAAGGACTGATCGGGACGGCTCAACGCCGTCCTTTAATTATGATCTTTCCCTTGAAAAATCGCAGGTTCTGTGATATTATTTAAGCATATGATATAATGAGGCAGTTATTTCTGAAAAAGGCAGAAAAAAATTTTTTAAATTGAAATATTCCCATGTAAAAATCTGACTATATAAGCAGAGGACGTAAACTCCTCATGAAAGGAGGCTTTCTTATGGATGATGTATCAATTATTGAACTATTACAAAAGCGAGATCAATCAGCTATCAATGAACTTCGGCAGAAATACGAGCGGCTGTGCACATATATAGCAGGAAATGTACTTGCTCAGCACGAGGACGTCGAAGAATGTGTAAACACCGCCTGCTATGAGATATGGGACAGTATCCCGCCTGCACAGCCAAACGACCTTAAAAGCTATTTGTGCCGTATCGTCAGGAATATTGCAATAAACAGACTTGAATACAATACCGCCGCTAAACGCAGCAGCCTCTATACGGTGTCTCTCGATGAAATATCAGACTGTGTCCCTGCGGCTCCTGATGACAATATAACGCTGTCTGAACTTGCAGATACTATCAGCCGCTTTCTGCGTGAGCAGGACGAGCTTCAGCGCAGGATATTTGTGCGCCGATATACTTACGGCGACTCGGTCGCGGACATTGCAAAACGCTTTTCTATGAACGAGAAAACAGTCGGTACCTATCTTTTTCGTACAAGGAAAAAACTGAAGGTATTTCTGAAAAAGGAGGGCTATGACTATGAATAAGAACAATTTTATGAAGGCTATGAGCATGATAGACGAGGAGCTCATAAAGGAAGCCGATACTCCCTATGAAGATAAGACCGTTTCCGACAATGCTGCGGCTTCTTTCAGCGAAAACGATGATCCAACAGCTGTTTCGGGCGTTGAAGTATATCGTGGTTTCGGCTGGAGAAAATTTCTTGGTGCTGCTGCTGCCGTTGTACTGGTTCTGGGAGCAGTTGGCGGCGGAGCATATTATTTCAGTAAGCTGAATGACGCACCTGTTGTAAGTGAAGAAGATGAAAATGCTGATACTTCCATTTATGAAAGGATAAAGGCAGCTAAAGATTCCTATGATATGAGCGAGTACGTATGGAATTTTTCCACAGGAGCAAATATCCTTGTAAATAATAAAAGCAGCTACAAGAACAAGCTGTTTGATTATTTGGACAGCCTTGAAGATGTAAAGGAAGTTGATGATTATCCTACTTCTTTCAGAAGTGTGCGTTTTTCATTCACTGACGGCGATAAAAAATTGAATTATGATTTTTCTATACGTGAGAACGGATATGGCTTCTGGCAGGTAACAGATCCTGAAAATACTGTAACACTTTCTCCAAATAAAGAGTGCTTTTATTACGGTAAAGATGTATTCGAAAAGCTGCTTAATGAAGTTCTTAAAGATGCAGACAGTGATACTGTGGAAGCTATGAGCAAGGCGTCTCAGGACGAGATCATGGGCTTTGTTAGTACTCATCTGGAAAAAAGCGATGATAAAGCAGTATTCTCTCCGTTGCAGGGAGCCCTTGAAGTAGAGATGGATCATTATATCATTTCGGATAAAGCTGATCTTACAAATGCTTTGATGAAGTATGAATGGGTAAAAATAAAAGAAAGTGAATTTGTATATAATAACTATTATGAAATGGGCATCAGAGTATCCGAAGACGGATATCTTATGGCAGTTGGAGACGATCCCGATCCCTATGGCTGCTACAAGCTCAAAAACGAAGAAGAATGCGAAAAGCTTTCAGCTGACATCAAAGCTTTACTTGAATATGATACGGAATCCGATGATGCTTCAAGCGAAGATATAAAAGAAGTTTTCAGCAATATCATTGATGATCCTTGCGCAAGCACATGGGAAGGTACGATCGGTATTCCGCAAGGGGGACAGTATTATGGCACTATTTACCGTAATTATAATATAAGCGATGCTGAGAGCTTCATAAACGAGATAGCTTCTTTGGAATGGGTAACTTGTTCTGATAAAGAATGTGAAGATGATTCAGGAAAATGCTGGAACTTATCATATACTTATTTGATGGAAAGCGGATATATAGACGGACGAACTAAGGATAACCATAAAAGATATTTCAAATTAAAGAACGAAAGAGATAAAGATAAAATACATCAGATAACAGATAAATACATTACCATGATGGATACTTCACAGCTTGCGGAAAAGCTTCGCATCGGCATAGACAATTACGATAATCTTGAATCGGATTATGTTTTTGAAGGCAATGACGGGTACAGCCGCGGTCACAGCTCTTTGAGAGGACATCTTTGGTATGATGCCAAAAACCATAAGATGTATATGAATGGCGAAGGAACATATGACGGCAAAGAAGTCACTGTTGAAACAGTAATGAACGGCGAGGACGTTTCTGCATACAGAATTATTGACAAGGCAACAGGCGAAGCATTCCTTGAATACACATACTGTATTGTCAGTCCGATGATACCAAGGTCACCTGTTCATTATGTTTATTCTGCCAAGAGCATTGAACGGATACTTGCTCCTGCAATGGTACAAGCTCCTGAATATAATATCGAGTCAAGAGATATTGGCGGAGGAAAAACAGAGTATCAGATCACAGACAATTATTATGACAGTGAAGTAAGTCATAAGATCGTGCTTACAGAGGGCGGTCAGCTGATCTCAAGTGAAAGTAACGGTTACTCATTCAGACTTGAAAATTATGTGTTTGATTCGCCCGATTTTACCATGGAAGATGTTGGACCCATATATGAAAGCATAGAAGCCGATCAATGAGAAAACATCAAAAAGAATAAAAAAGGTATCGCCTGCGGCAATGATATTTAAAATCATCGGCCGATGGACGATACCTTTATTTTTATTCATTATTGTTTTAGCGGCGGAATATAAAAGCCTGCCTGAATATATTTTCTTACCGCCGTGCTTAAAAGGAGCTTTTTGTTATCTTCTGCTCTTTTTGAATGATACCAGTGCAAGCAAAGATGCAGCTATACCTGCTGAAACAAGTCCTGCGACACCTCTGTCCCCTGTCTGAGGAGAGTTGCTTTTTGCAGTGGTGGTTTTGGTTGTAGTAGTCTTTGTTGTAGTAGTATTTGCAGCTTTGGTAGTCTGCTGTGTTGTTACTGCATCAAGCGCAACGAATTTGATATTGTTATCCTTTGCATACTTTTCAGCGACGGAATTCCTGTAGCCATAGATAGCCAGAGCGTTACTGTGAGCCGAAAATGCGTTTTCGGCAATTTCCAATACTTTGTCGGGAATGACTATTTTAGTCAGGGCAGTGCAGTCCGAAAACGTTTCTTCATGTATAAGTGTTTCATTATTCGGAAGAACTATTTCAGTCAGACCTGTGCAGCCCTTAAAGGCTTTTTCCCCGATATATGTATTATTATCGGGAATGTTTACTGAAGTAAGATTTGTACAGCCTTCAAAAGTTTCAATATTAACTCCTTTAAGACTGTTTGGAAGTGTGACAGTAGTCAGTCCAGTACAGCCCTTGAAAGTACCGTAGCTTAAATATTCAATTTCTTCGGGAAGTGTTACGGAAGTAAGCCCTGTGCAATCCTCAAGAATATAATGCCCCAAATTTTTTACTGAGTTCGGGATATTTACCGAGGTAAGACCGCTGCACCCTGAAAAAGCACTGCTCTCAATAAATTCAACACCCTCGGGAATTGTTACAGAGGTCAGACCTGTACAGCCTTTAAAAGCGCTGTCACCAATACACTTAATATCATCAGGGATTACAATTGATGTGTTTTCAGGCATCGTTCCTTTATACTTATAAAAAGTCTTTCCTACAACAATCATTCCGTCAGGCTGATCGTCGTACCATTTTGTATTAGTGAAAGCATCACTCATGACATATTCTGTATCCGCAGGAACATTGATCGACTCCAGCGAAGTGCAGTTTAAAAATGCTTCCATGTCGATCATGTCTACCTTATCAGGCAGAGTGACCGAACGCAAATTTGTGCAATCCTTGCAAATACTTGAGCTGATGGACGAAACACTGCTCGGTATCTTCAAAGAAGTCAAGCCTGTACAGCCTGCAAAAGCAAATGAATAGATATCTGTAATACTATCTGGTATAGTTACCGAAGTGACATAGTCACAATTAAAGAATGAAGCGTAGGCTATTTTGGTGACTTTTTTCCCATTGATCTCCGAGGGGATAACAACTTCTTCGGCAGTACCTGTATATTTGATGATATAACCATCATCAGTATCCGTTAAATAATACTTGAATGATGTTTTATCGTCGACATCATATGTTCCCTCTTCAACGATCTTGTAGGATGTGATCGCCGAGCAGCTGTCTTTAACGGTATTATTCAACATACAACATGAACCAACGAGCGCAAATGACATAATAAGTGGAATCGCTTTTTTCATAATATTACTCCCTTTCGTTTTTTGTTTCGTTATTCAGCACTTTTCAGGATCCTGCTCAATGCTCATAAAGACATCACTTTTGAACCGACGCAGTTATCCTTATATATATTAGACGATATAAAATTAGAAAACTACGCACTTTCAATATTACTATAAATCCTACAGCTAAAACTGCGTATTTTCATTATATCACAGCTATATAGCAAAATCAAGAAATAAAAACAACAGCTCCTGTGAGGGAGCTGTTCCTTTCATAATATTATATCGCCTATTTTTGTATAAATTTCCAGTAAAACATCATTCTGCCGTGACAGTAATATCTCTGTCAAGTACCCTCAGCATAAGCTCGTTAAAGCGTTCTCTCTGAACAATATTACATACATGACCGCATGAAGCCATCTGTATCATTCGTCCGCAGGTGTTCTTAGCTTCACGTATTGTTCGGCGCAGAAAACATGAATCAAGCTTACCTGAAATATATATGTTTTCAGGATGATGCTCCTTTTCAAATATCTTGCTGAAACGAAAAGCCTGATTGAAAATATGCATATATAACCTGAATTCCTTTTTATTCAATGCGATAGCACATTTACGGAAAATGCTTCTGCTCTCCTCATTACGCTTACCGGGCATAATGATCCAGCTGAAAACATGGTAAACTGCCGTAAAAGGAAGCTTGTCACCTATTTTTGAAAAAAGACGGGCACATCCGTGAAGCAGTACATTTACTGTTGCGACTGCGCCGACCAGGATACCGAAGTCAACATACTCGGGATAAAACGCCTGGATATACTTCACAAATATGGTACCAAGAGATACTCCCATGAATATAGCATGACGTACAGAATACTGATCGCATACAGCAAGTATTTCCCTGCTTATGGCATCCAAAGTTACCTCAAGCTGTGAAAGCTGTAAATTACCTTCATTATGACTTGGAAGATCAACAGTAAGAACGTTGTAATGCTTTGACAGCAGCGGCAGCTGATATTTCCAAATACGTGAATTGCCTCCGAAACCATGCAGCAGAACAATCGTCTCCGTGTTGCCGTCCTCGGCAGGATAAAATGTATTATGCAACATTTATATACCCCTCCCACATATTTTATATACATAATGTATTTTCCTTACAAACATTATATCACCAATTATTTTGCCAGTCAATAGGTTATTTCCAACATTAACAGATTGTTTAGTTTTTTAAAACAGATAATATGGCTCAACCAATAAAATTACAATCAGTATATCGTTTTCCTCATGAATATAAGCCGCTTGTTATTAAAAACTGCTCCTGATTTTATATTCACATACAAAGAGCAGTTCACATTACAATGAACTGCTCTCTGCCATATGATCATCTTATGTTCGGAAATACCGATATAATATTTGATTATTACTTAAAAGCGTATCTCATGAATGTGTAGAGATGCGGCTTTACAGAATCAGCACCGTGTCCGCCATTAGGAATGGACTGGTAAACGTGGTCAACACCGTTTCTTGTAAGTATGTCACTGTACTGTTTAGGGAATGTACCAACAACTGAGTCGTTTGTACCGCCTGTTATCATGAATACGTTAGGCTCTGGACCTACGTCTCTGAATTTCATTTCGCTCTCCTGCATGCAGCCCGGGTGCTCCATGAACATATCCTTGCCCGGTGTGATACCGGGAGCAGGGCAAGCTCCGCCAACGTAAGCGAAGAGGTCGGGACGCATGAGACCAATGTAGATAGCTTCACGTCCGCCCATTGAGAAGCCTGTGATAGCTCGGTTCTCTCTGCCTGTCTTGACAGGATAGTTTTCCTCGATGAACGGGATAAGGCTGTCCGAGATATCATAGAGGAAGTTATCGTAAGCTGCGCAGGTCTCCTGATTGATACCGAAGCCGCCGCCCTGTGAACCGTTCTTGCTTGTGTACTGGCTCGGAAGAACGATTATCATTTCCTCAGCCTTGCCGTTGGAGATAAGACCTGCAAGGAGCTCCTGAACGCCCATGCCGCTTACCATGCTGCCCTCGTCGCCGCCAATACCGTGGAGAACGTACATTACAGGATACTTCTTATTAGTATCGTAGTTGGGTGGAAGAACAACGTTGCACTTCTTCTGACCGCCTGTGAACTTGCAGTTATATGTCTTCTTCTCTACCTTGCAGGCGTTGCTCTTCTCGTTGCCGCCGGGGACTGATGTAGGCATATCCTTGCGGATATCCGCGTTAAGATTCCTGCCTGAGCTCGAAGATGCAGTAGTTGTCGCAACAGTTGTAGTCGCCGCTTCTGTTGTGGTTGCTGCCTTTGTTGTAGTTGTTGTTTTGGCAGTTGTTGTGACTTTATCAGTTGTAGCTTGCTCAGGTGTATTTGATGAATAGCTCTCGGGGAGCGTCTTAATGAGACCTAAGAGATACTTCTGGATAGCAAGAGCGTCATTTGAAGTAACACCGCTTCCTGCCTCGTAAACGTCTGCGTTATAGATGCCTGCATCGCCCAGCTTATACTTATTTGGATTAGCAAGGGACTGCATGATAGCCACAACATCGCTCATATCTATTGTGCCGTCATTATTGGCATCTCCCCACATTGTTACCTTTGATTCAAGCTCCGCTTTAAAATCAACAGTTGTGGTCGTCGCAGGTGCCGCCGTTGCAGTAGTTGTTGTTGTCGAAGTTGCAGCGGCTGTAGCAGTGGTAGTTGAAGGCTTTGAAGTTTTCAGATATTCATCTATTACTCCTGCCCAGTATTTGCCCATTTTCTCGTATCCCGCTGCATTAGGATGTACTCCGTCACCGAGATCGGCTGTACCGTTGAGACAGCCGTGGATATCAGCAAATGTCACACGTTTTCCGTTGCTGTTATACTCTTCTGCCACCTTTTTAACGGCTGCGTTGTAGCTTGCGATCTGAGCTGATTTGTCTCCGCCGCCGCCGAACATACCGCCGCCAAGCTCGGGGATAGTTGAGAGAAACAGCATACCGTCAGAGGGCATATCTCCAAGGATATAATCAACAAGATCACGGAGATCCTGCTCGCAGGCACTTGTTCCGCGGTTGCCGTTCATATCATTTGTTCCGATTATAAGAAGAACGATATCGGGCTGTGCCAGCTTTACAGCATTCTTCTGTTTCAGAACATCATACAAGCTGCCGAAGCCCGAGTTTTGCTTGATAGTATATCCGCTGTAGCCTGCGTGATTATCGTCGTAGCTAACGCTCTTTCCGTTGTAGTTGAAGCTTGCGCTGTTTTTTCCCTCAGGACCGACAAAATCAAAATTGTTATAGCCCTTTTCTTTCAGGAAATAATCAAGGTACTTTCTGTAGCCGCCTGTATCGCCCATTCCGAAAGTGATGGAATCGCCTGCAGGCATGATCTTTATAACGTTTTCGTTTTTAGAAATGTTGTTTTCGTTATTATCAGAAGTCTGCTGCTGACCGTCGGCATTGCCGAAGTCAAAGCCGCCGTTGCCTCCGCCCATGTTACCAAAGTCGAAGCCGCCGTTGCCTCCGCCCATGTTGCCGAAGTCGAAGCCGCCGTTGCCGCCGCCCATGTTGCCGAAGTCGAAGCCGCCGTTGCCTCCGCCCATGTTACCAAAGTCGAAGCCGCCGTTGCCTCCGCCCATGTTGCCAAAGTCGAAGCCGCCGTTGCCTCCGCCCATGTTGCCAAAGTCGAAGCCGCCGTTGCCTCCCCATGTCATACCGTTATTGTCACCGCCGAAGCCGCCGACAACATTTCCCCCTGTAACACTGACAGGATCGATGTTTCCCTCAGCCGCCACTGTCGAAAGCGGTACACTTGCAGCGATCATCAATACAGACATGGTAACACTGAGGATCTTCTTCATTTTTGAAAGTTTCACTTCAATCACTCCTTTGTTTTTTAGCAAATTTATGATTTCAGCAATCCCCCTTGATTTATTAACTTTATTTTTCTATTTTAAATATATATCTAATTTCTCTGTAATGCAAGTCAAATATTGCTATCAACACGAATATTAGCTAAATATTGTTCACAAGCAAATACATATTTAGCTAACATTTAGGCAGTCATTTTGCAATATATTTACGCAGATATTTGGGATTGTTCTTATATTACCTGATATAATGAATATGCTGTATCAGAGCTTTTATAATATAAAGAGATCCGCCCGTATAATTACAGGCGGATAACTTGTTTTTATTCGTTTTTCAGATATATTCAGGACTTGATCTCGCTGCCGCCCCATTCAACAACAGTAAAGCCCTTTCTCTCAAAGGTCTCAAGCTGCTGCGGCTCAGTATCCACTGCTTCTTCAAGCGGAACATAAGCCATGAATATGCGGAGCATACTGTCAGGCGCTGGAGTGATGTTAAGCTTTGCCGAATCAGTATAAACATCGCCCTGGAAAGAAATGAGATTATATGCATTATGCTCCATAAGGGGCAGCCAGTATACGATGAACTCGTTCATTTCTTCCTCGGTAAGTCCCATATATGTGAGCTTTTCTCTTAGGAAGCTCTCGGTATCACAGCCTGCGACGCAGAAGCCCTTGGAAAAGTCGAATCTTGTGCGGCAGTGTACTGCGTCCCAGAAAAGATATTTATGATGTGTACCGTCTGCTTTGTTCAGAAGCGAACCGTCAGGAGAAGCTGTTACGTTCCAGCCATTATTGTATTTTGGGTAAGTTGTTGACAGCTCTGCTTCTGTCAGCTCCAGCTCAACATGAACATCGGTCTCCTCTTCGGGGTAGAGGTAAATTACTGGCTTAGCGGCAACAGCATCAGGATAAACAGTAGCTGTTTTATTATCTTCCTCAACTGTTTTTATCCAGCCGTACCTTCCTTTATATTCCGTAAACATCCAGTGGTCATTATCCTTATTGTATCCAAGCTCATCAATGCTTGTATGTGCAGGGATAGTATTTATAACCTCATAGCTTTCATCGGGACCGAGACGCAGTTCAAGTCCGTCTTTAGCAACATTCATAGGATTACCGTATCTCAGACTCTTTTCAGGTATGACGCAATCCTTGAAGCTATTCCTGACAAACTCCTTCTTCATGCGGGTAAGGTCGAATATGTCCAGTTTGCCGTCAGCGCAGAAGTCGGCAGCCTTCCAGTCGTGAAGAGTGTATCTCTTATCACCTATCACCCATTTCTGTACGAGCAGAACGTCAGCTATGCTGAATTCGCCGTCAGCATTTACATCTCCTGACGCTGCATTAGCGACAGGTTCTGTAGAAGCCTCGTCCTGAAGGAATGATACTATCCATGCAAGTGAAGCATTGCTGCTGAGAGAAGCTTGATTGGTAGACCATGATTCTACGGAATCAGCATAAAATCTTTCAGAAGGATCATCCGAATATCCACATCCCATTCCCATAGCCCTCACATATGTGTCAACAGCTTTTGCAGTCGGACCGCTTACGATCACTCCGTCGGGTGCCTGAGGCAGAGACTTGTCTATCTCATGCTGCCAGTATTCATGTGAAGGATTCTTTGTACAGTAAGAACCATAGCCCGAAATGAATGAGTATGACAAAGGATTGTTGCCGAGGATATAGTCCATACCTCTTGCCACGCCGTTCAGGTATTTATCATCACCTGTTATGTCGTATGCATAAGCCATAGCGATCATATTATTCAAGGCTCGTCCGTTGGAATCATATTCAAAACCCTTATAATATATTATAGGACTGAAAGCGCTTGGGTCATTATAACCGGGACCGTCATACTTATACGGGATACCGTAGCCCTGGCTTTCTTCTTCATGAATGAAATCATCTGCCGTTTTAAGAAGTGAACTATTCAGCATCTCATTCTGTTCAACTGTGAGCAGATCCTTATGCATCAGCAGTGACATAGAACCTGCTGCAGCTGTATTTTCGTTTCTGAACAATGTGAATGTGGTGTCTCCGGACCGGTTTGATCCGCCTGTTATCCTTGGGGAGAAGGTGAACGCGTCTTTATATTCGGAAAGCTCAGCAAGATAAGCATCAGCATCTTTATCTTCCATTTCCTTTGAAGTGATATAAAGCTCGCAGGCTGCCCAGTAGGCGTCAGCTGAGGTCTCACTGTCAGGGTAGAGATTCGTTCCCTTCCACAGAGTTTGAGGAGCATAGAATGATACTATGTTATAATATTCATCAGATGCTGCCTCATACCAGTTTAACTTGTATGCCTGATATGCCTCCTTAGCACTTTCAAGGAGCTTATTTGCATATTCAGCGTCATAAGCTTTCCAAAGTCTTGCTCCCTGTGCCGCACAGGCAGCATAATTCAGGGTCGCTGCAAATGTAGGCGGCTTAATGATGCGTATATCCTCATAATTGACGTAATCAGGTCTGTCGGTAAGACTGCGCCACCTGTGATCGTTTATGCAGTGATAATACATACCCGAATATTTGCCCCATGTTTTCTCATCGGGCTGCACCTTCATGCGGGACATAAAATCAAGCTCATATCTGCATTCGTCAAGGATGTCGGGGTATTTATTGCCTGATTCGGGAATAACAACAGTGCCCGAGCCGTCAGCAAATTTTTTGATCCCGTCTTGTGAATAGGTTGCACGCTCGTACATATTTTGGAGCGTCCATAACGAAATACCGCCCTCTGTCATATTCTTGCTGTGGTCGTCGGATTTATACCAGCCTCCCGATGCGTCAAGCTTTGAAGAAGCATAGTAATTGGTCGCTTCATAATTATCCAGATATTCAAATTTCCATTGAGTCTGAACATAACCAGTATCTGTCTTATGAACGCCTGCGTGTGCAAGTTTATCTTTTTCACCCGATGTTATGTAGTCTGATGTGATATCTTCGCCCGAGCGGTTCTGATAGAAATAATTGAGCGCATTGGTCAGCATATTGTGTTCGCTGTCACTGTAAATATCAGTACCTATCCTGAACGGGAATGATCTCCAATCCTTATCCTTGATACGGATATAGTACTCTCCGAGCTCGTTAAACTCAGAAAAGTCGATAATGCTTACAGTATCGCCTGAATCAGCGTCCTTCTTAGGCGTACCTGTTTTGCCTGTATAAACAACTTCATCATCTGAAACTCTTACTATCTCATAGTCATAGGTCTGATCGAGCTTGAAGTACTTGGCACCGTAAGTGAAATCTCCATAATTATCGCCTAAGGTAGCGATCTTTTCAAGGTTCCGGTAGTATCCAAGCTGATTAACAGATATGAAGTTATTCTCAAGTCCGCTGAAACCACGGGCGGTATAACCATAGTTCAATACAGGCGGACAGGTTGTGTCATCTGTCAGGTCCTCAATGGACATATCATCGAACCAGATCTCATCGCCTTCCTTAGCGTTTCCGCTATACTTGGTACCCCTTGCATACTGGAAGGTCCACTGAGCAGATTCGACATCATTCGAGGGCTTGAATATTCCCTCATAAGTCTGCCATTCAGTCGTAAGCTTTACAGCGCTCTGCGGCCATTGACCGCCGTCCATATGAGGACCCATATGCATATCATTTGTTGAACCGTCAAGCACAAAGTATTCTTCGGTATCACTGAGATTACCGATGAAGGAGTACAGTTCCATACCCGAACGTTTCGCCTTTGACTTAAAGCTTACCTTGTACTCATGACCTGCCTTGAAGCTGAGATTTCTGTGTCTGAACTGAAGATCCCATCTTTCCTTTTCCGAGCCCTCAGGCACTAAAATACGGATATTAACTGCACCGTCCCAAAGCTCAAAATCCTGCTTTGCAGGACTGTTCTCCACTGTATGCCAGGGGATCATCTTATGAGAAAATGATGTCTCTCCAAGTAACTCATAAGCAGATGCTTTCTGTGGCTCTGATATACTGACAGCAGTTGGTACGATCATTACAGCCGTCATCAGTCCTGCAACGATCTTCTTATAATTTTTATGCATAATATTCCCTCCCTTTATCTATCTGCATTTATAATAATATTATATATTATCATCTTGCATATGTCAAGATTGCTTGTCACAATTAACAAACGCATAATTTACTCTAACCAAAGTATCTCTGCTTTATTTGATCAGAAGAGTTTAATATGATTCTCAAATCAGATTTAAAAACAAAAGCTCCCTTACGGGTAATGTCATTAAGCTAATCGAATAATGAAAAGGAATCAGGAGTATGTTTGAAAATAAACGAGCATACTCCTGATAGTATTTATTGAAAAAAGGCAGCACGAAAAGACAGATCAGAGATCTGCCAGAAAAAATATTGACACAAGAAAAGAATTATGATAACCTGTAATTGAAGGGGATAGCAGAATGGTAACGAGTTTTTCTATCAGCAAAACGATCAGGTCTGACAGGGCACTTGTTTCTTGCTATCAACTCTTCCAAAAGTGAAGGATATGCGTGAGTAGAGCGAAAGAACCTGATGCAGGCGTGTATAGCAATTGCATAATTAATTTTGTAGTGATAATTATTATGCCTATCATCATATATGAGGATATTTTCGGTGATCAACATAGAAAAGTTATACATGATAAGACTTGCATAAATTTCCTGTATCACGCAGTCCTTTTTCTTAGAATGAAAGGCAATAAGGCCAACATGGTACTTCAGCTCTCTGAATGAAGTCTCGATTCCCCAGCGCATTTTGTAGATCATCTTGATATCATAAGCAGAGAACTCATCATCACAGAGATTGGTAACAATGGTCTCATAATTATCTTCAGATATCCTAAGCCTTATTATCCTGAATTTAAGAGGATATGTATCTTTTGAACCTTTCGGAAGGAAGTCAAAATTTGAGAATGCAGGAATATGGCGATAAAGTCCAGGATTAGCCTTAACTTCATTAGTCTGTCTTCTTGTAATAATAATATCTGCAGTAAAATCAGTTTCCTCATTATGAGGAATATTGAATTTCTGAGCAATTCCTCCACTTGTCTTGATGCGTATCACATATTTCAAACCGTTATTTTCAAGGTGAGCGATCGTGTTATAGGATTCGTAACCTCTGTCCGCAACGACAATGGAGTCATGTCCGATATTTTCAATCATACTTATGAGAGCAGAATGCTCATTTTCACTACGCCTGTCCTGCAAAACAGCTTCTATATACCTACGGTTCATAAGGTCATACAAAGCGTTCAGATGCATAAGATTGAAGCTTTTTGAATCAGCGTTAGATGAGAAATTAGTACTGTGATCATCAGGAATAGTTGGAATATGTATATCAGAACCGTCCACAGCGTAAAGTCTGTATCCGTGAAAAAAAACTGGTCTGAGAAAAAATCTCATTAAATTTATGAAACAGATACTGAAAAGCAGCAGGAAGAATCTTTGATCTTCGCTGAACAATAGCTGATACTGATACCATTTTCGGATCAAAATCGTAAAAATCCATAAGTTCTTTGCCAAGGGTCTGACTTCCCATTCCGAGAATAAATCTCATTGTTTTTGAGAAAGAAAGCTCACTTTTTCGAACGAAGTCTCTCTTAGGATTGACAACAAAAGCTGATGCATTTTTCTCCATGCTGCGAATAAGAGTATTAAGCTTGCTTTTGACGATATTACAGTATTTTTGCACGGTAAAACCTCCAATCAGATGTGTATATCTGATTAGCTGCGCCGCACATTTTGGACTATTTGTCAATACCTTTTTATGAAAATTTACATTATATACATAAAAAAGATGTAAGAGTTTTGGTCTCTTACATCTTTTTCTTATCGGGATACAGCCTGCCGCCATACCTACTACGATTGAAATAACTATCTGGAAGAACTTCATCACAATGCCGACTACCGCCATAGGTATCTGAGCATACTGCTCCTGTCCGAAAACAGCGTCCATTGCACCGTATTTGCGTATCATATTATTGATAGCTAACATTGCCGCTACAAGGGAGATCTGCGAGAGAAAGCTCGTAAGTCCAAGTGTCAGCGTTTTGCGGATAATGATACTTTCGGGCTTGAAATCAGGCTTTGCGGGCTTTATGAGTTTCATGTTGCAGAGATACCACACAGCAAGTCCTGCCGTCACTATCTGCCCGATAACAGTTGCGACCGCAGCACCCATCATACCCCACTCGAAAGCGAAAATGAAGATCGGATCAAGTATCATGTTCAGAACTGCACCTGCAAGTGTCGAGATCATAGCGAATTTTGGGTTCCCATCCGCACGGATAACAGGGTTCATAGCCTGCCCGAACATATAGAACGGGATACCGAGCGAGATATAGAAGAAGTATTCCTTTGAGTGGCGGAATGTTTCTTCATTGACCGTACCACCGAACATAGCAATGATGCCGTCGCTGAATATCAAGTATACAGCACAAAGTAACAGGCTGCTCACGATCGTCATTAGGACGGAGTTGCCGACGCTTTTCCTTGCCTTGACCGGTTCGCCCTTTCCGAGACTCAGACTCACGAAGGCACAGCAGCCGTCACCGATCATAACAGCTATTGCAAGAGCTATGACAGTAAGCGGAAATACAACAGTATTGGCGGCGTTTCCGTAAGAGCCAAGATAGCTTGCGTTGGCGATGAATATCTGGTCAACGATGTTGTAGAGCGCCCCCACCAGCAGAGAAATGATACAAGGCACAGCGTATTTTTTCATCAGCTTGCCAACTTGCTCTTGTCCTAAGAATTGATTTGCGGTTTGTTCCATAGTATTCCTCCTAAAAAATACAGCATGAGACAGAAAGCTGGATTTATGCTTACGCCACACGCTGTTTTTAACAATATTCAGTAGTATCAGTCGAGATATGAGCCGACAGGAGCTGTATTGTACTGCTTCTTGATCTTGATGATAACAGAGCCATCAGTCTGCTCCGTTTCCTCGATTATCTTGTACTTTGTTCTTGTTCTTTCAAGTGAAGCTTTGTACTTTTCTATTTCTTCTTTCACGAGCTTGACAGCGTAGTCGTGACCAACATCTTCTTTGAGCATAAAATGCAGTGTCTGGCAGATACACGCTTCTTTGATTCTTTTCATTATGATCGACCTCCGTAAAAATAATAAAACGAGCAGCAATAACCGGACTTACGCAGAATTGCTACTCGTTATATGCTAATTATATCAATTTTTTCAGAATAATTCAAAGGCATTTTTGCACAAAGATTATGCGATATGCTTTTCGATATATTCGACAACTTCACTCCTGTCAATATCAAGAGCAAAAGCAAACTCCTCAAAAAGCATATTTTCTGCAAGACTGAGGTAATTCTCGTCCGTGGAACGGAGCTTCTTTCCGCTTTCGGCAAGCTCCTTACGGCGCAGATACAATGTTTTTATGAGTATGATGATCTCGTGCTTGTCGGCATCCTTTATGATACGGCTGTATTCTTCCTTGCGCTTATTATCATTATCTATCCATATCAGCCCTTCTGAATTCATATGGGAGATGAGTTCATCAACTTCTGCCTTTGAGCATACATAATGCATATTGCTAAGTGCCGATTCATTGCTTAAAGGGACATAGAAAGTGTTTTTTTCTGAACTTGTATGTTTGAGTATATAGTATTCCTGTTCTTCTCCTGTAAAATCACGCTTTTCTATTGCTGTGACCTTACATATACCGAATGTTCCGTACATAACAATGTCACCCACATTATACATTAAAATCACCTCGCAAAAAAATAGAACGTTAAGCAAGTAACTGGACTTACGCAGTAACTGCTACACGTTCTTTTATGTTATTATAGCACTCTTAAAAGAAAAATGCAAAGGTAGTTTTGCACAAAAAATATAAATTCAATATATTTTTCTCATGAAATAATATCCGTCCATATCAACGGAACATCAGGAGACAGCTCGTCAGGAAGCTCTAATGAAGCAATTTCAGGTCGAGCGTATCTTTGCTGAGAAGATGTCGGGTAAGAATGCAAACCGTCCCGAGCTGAAAGCAATGCTCGAATACGTCCGTGAGGGAGACACGCTTTACATTGAGAGCATAAGCAGACTTGGAAGATCCACAAGAGATCTGCTTAACATTATCGATGTGCTTCAGCAGAAAAAAGTAACACTCGTGAGCAGTAAAGAAAACATAGACACCAATACTCCGCAAGGAAGATTCGTTCTGTCTATATTTGCAGCACTCTCTGAGCTTGAACGAGAACAAACTTTACAGCGTCAGCGTGAAGGAATCGCTATTGCAAAATCTCAAGGAAAATACAAAGGAAGACAACCTTTACCTATCGACTGGATAAAGTTCGGTCAGCTGTACGAGCAGTGGAAGTCGGGCGCTATTACGGCAGTATGGTTTCAGAAAGAAATTGGCCTGCAAGCTAATACCTTCTATCGCAGGCTCAAAGAATACGAAAGAAAGTTTACATAAATGAGACGGAGCCGGTAATAACCGGCTCCAATCATCTTTCAATAAGGTGGCTATTTTTATTGCAATATTTCAAAAGCCGAAAAACAACTTATATGACATACTTTTTTTGTATGTCAATAGACCACGGTCTATTGACATAATATAGTCACATTATATATTGACAAGTGTTTAGACTTCTGATATTATAAGAATAACGACATGATTCCAAATACGTCACACGTTGAGTGTGTAGTTTTAATGTCAAGGCAGAAATCCTAAAGCGCCGATTTATCGCGGATAATTGGCATTTTGCAGTTCAGTAAACAACCAAAATAAGCACTCATTTTCTGTATGCGGGAACACGTAATATCACCTAAAGAGATACAGACAGCATTTCGGCGCACTCGCGATATAAACAGTCTTTTTAAGCACTCGATTTTTTGTGCTTAAAACTGCTGTTTGTAACTTTTAAGTGTGTAGAAATGCTGTCACTCGTTAAAAAGTCCGAAAAATAGAGAAAAATCGCGCTAATCAAAAATTGCGATTGAAGGATAGGGTTGAGTGCGTGGAAATGTTGTCAATAAAAGGAGGAATCCATATGCCAGAACACATCAATTTACTTGACAAAAACGAAATGCTCAAACTGCTGAAAGGCGAATATTCTGTACGTCGCGTGAAACGGTCGCAGTTTGACCATGAACCTATGAATGTTCCGACAGAAGTCTCTGTTGTTTTGGTGGATTATATTTACAAGGCTCCGCACTGTAAAAGGGTATTTCAAGAGGCACTGAAGGTGCTGTTTTCCGGTTCTGCCGGTGATATTTTCCTCGGCTTTGATTATGTGGATGAATGTCTTTTGGACGAAAAGCTTGGACTCGCGGCATTTCACATTGACACAGCAATGCTGATTCCGTTGCTGAAAGAGGGTATACGGCGGAACAGGAACGGTCTGTCCGGCAGAACAGCATTCTGCTCCACAAGCTGTCTGGAGTGGATCAGAACTGTCAGCAGCTCTTATGAAAAAGAATACGGATTCACACTCTTGGATGAATAAAAAATCCCCGCACCACTGAATCACCAGTGATGCTGGCAGACATTCCAATCCAAAAGTTGCGGTTCGGGTGTTTGCAAAATAACGTTGAGTGCTAAGAAATGTTGTCGAAAAAAGTATAAAGAACAGGAGTCAGAAAAATGCTCAGGCTTAGACCATTCAGAAAGAATGATGCAAAAACAATTATTACATGGACAAACAAAAAGGAAGAATTCTATAAGTGGTCAGCCGGAATTCTGGGTGAATATCCTGTTACCGAAAAACGCTTGCTTGAAGCAACATCAGGCAGAGAAGATAACGACAGGTATTTTCCGTTTACTGCTTTTGATGAAAATGGGCTTGTCGGCTTCTTTACTGCAAGAGTACGTCCTGAAGAAGATGATAAAAAGCTCCGTTTCGGATATGTGATTGTCAATCCTTCAAAAAGAGGAACGGGCTATGGAAAACAGATGATTACGCTCGGTTTGAAATTTGCATTTGAGATATATGGAGCTGATTCTGTCAGCCTTGGTGTCTTTGAAAACAACAAGCAGGCATATTATTGCTATAAAAGCGTAGGATTTGAAGAAAACGGAGTGCGGGAGGAATATAATCTGTGTGGTGAAACATGGATTGATATTGATTTGGAAATAAAAAAAGAGACATATTACGCAAAGGAAAAACAGCACCACTGAATCACCAGTGATGCGGGCAAACAGAAAGGAGCAATCATGAAACAATACGAAGAATGGATAA
This sequence comes from Ruminococcus flavefaciens AE3010, assembly GCF_000526795.1. Taxonomy (NCBI): domain Bacteria; kingdom Bacillati; phylum Bacillota; class Clostridia; order Eubacteriales; family Oscillospiraceae; genus Ruminococcus; species Ruminococcus flavefaciens. Next base: position 243,444 of record NZ_JAGT01000001.1, on the reverse strand, counting down.
AACAGCATCTGCCGAAGGATATTCCTGCTGATATCCTATCCAACACGTTTTGCTACAGAGGCTTTTACATAAGCGGGCTGGATGTATACACCGAGGGTGACAGAGGTCCCGATAAGATTCAGCATTCCTTTCACTCTTATGACGATTTGCGAATCTGGGTTTTCAAAGAAGCCGCAAATAATATTGCCAAGCAATTAGAACTCCGTTCCCGCCATACCGATGAACTCAAATGGCGTTATGTGCTGGATCACGCCGAAAACGGAAAATGGATGTATATTGAACACTGTCACTATCAGTTCAATGCAATCCATGATTTCCGTCTTGCATGGTTTGAAACTTATCTGCGGCTGGTAAAAGGCGGGCTGACACCCGCCCAATGGTCTGAAGAGATTTGTGAGTACACAAAACTGCTGAACAATCATTATCCGGTGCAGCATTGGGATTATGATAAAAAGAAGATGCAGTTTACCGAGATCAGCGATTCAAAGTATGTTTCGCAGGGCATCGAAGAACCCGCACCCGGAACAGTCATCCGAAAAGAATAAAAGCAGCATAAAATCGCAGAAAACAGACTTGCCAAAAGTTGCGATTCGGGTGTTTGCAAAATAACGTTGAGTGTGGAAAAAGGTTGTCAATGAAAGGAGTGAACCATATGCCAGAAAACATCAACCTGTTCGATATCAATGAGATTCTGAAGCTATTGAGAGGAACTTATCCTCTTCCCAGAGAATACAGATCGCAGTTTGAACCGCAGCAATTAAATGTACCAACTGAAACATATGCCGATTTGAGAGACTATATTTATCGGAATGCAGGCTGTAAGCTGTTTTTTCAGGAGGCGTTGCGGACATTGTTTTCCGGCAATGCTGATGATGTTTTTCTTGGTGCGGCGTATTTTGAGGATTGTATAGTCTGTGAAGAAAACAAAACGGCGAGTTTTTCTATAGACAGGGAAAGACTGATCCCGCTTCTGAAAGAAGGAATTCGTCGAAACGCAGCGGAACTAATGCACAGAAAGGCTTTCCTGATTGGCAGTGAAGAAAACTGCATGGAGCGGCTCGCCAAAATCAGCACTCTTTATAAAGATAAATACGGATTCACAATTTTGGATTAATTAAGGCAACACCGCGCCACTGAAAAAGGTGCTAATGCAAGTGCAGCAGTAATGAGTATCATAGAAACGGCTAAGAGAAATACCCTTGATGTCTACGGTTATCTGTTCTATCTTCTGATAATTCTGCCAGAATTTGGCAATGATCCTACAGAAGCACAGCTCGAAGCTATCATGCCTTGGAGTATGACGTTGCCTGCATATTGCAGGCAGATGTATCATGGAATATGTAATGAGAGAGACTTTAACAAGAAAATGTTGAAAAATTTTTCAGGGGGGGGTAAAATAATAATTATATTTTCAAAATGTTGATTTCTAGGTGTATATATAGTATTATTAAAGTGACAAAGTGTACGTTTACATATAATAAAAAAGGGTGAAATATTGCAGTTGTTTTTTGTCTAAGTAGTAAAGGATATTATAACGCCCATTTTTCTAAAAACAAAGGAAAGGAGAGCTAACCATGAAAAAAATCGTTTCGCTAATCATAGGGATGGCTTTATCCATACAATTGGTATCCGCTGTTTCACTCTATACATATGCTGAAAGCGACACTCCATCCCCAAAGATCTTCACAGTCACGCCTTCTGAGATCATCATGACAGAGGGAGAAACGGTCAAGCTTACAATAACTGTCGATCCCGAATTTGCAGATCAATCGACCGTTTATCTGCATTCGTGTAAGTATAAAACAATTGTCTCACATGATGGTACTGTGACTGCATACAGCTGTGGAGAAGACGAAATTATCGTTGAGGTTTTGGTTCCAGACGACAGTTCCGATACAGGAAATCGTTTATATCACCAGGAAGTAAAGATTCAAGTGCAGCCGGATGAAACACTCCCTGCAGAAACCCGTTCCGAATTAGATAGACTGCAAGCAAAGTCACCGATTGGTGATTTTCAGCGCAGAACACTTGAGCTGCTCGGTATTCTGGATGAAAACGCACCTCGCATTACGGCGGAACAAGTCGTTGAAATTCTGCAAAACACCTCAACACCTAAAGAAATGATTGCAAAAATTAACGAGATACACGGATATCCAGATTATATCTGGCGAGGTGATCCTGGCGACTGTGCATACTGGCTGGATGAAAAAGGCAACGATCAGATCGGTATCGTGGGCGGTGCTATGTTCTTCCATACTAAGATATATGATGACGGAACGGTCATGGAAGTTACGGCACTGTATCCACCCGAACTTAGTTCAGAAATGAGTTCTCTATCTCCATTGGATTATTCAGATAACATATATCTTGAATTCAATCAAATCGCTGTTGATTATAATAATCCAGTTAGAGGTGACGTAAACCATGACGGCATATTCAATCTGGCAGATGTTGTCACACTGCAAAGATGGCTGTTAGCTTATCCCAATACGCAGCTTGCCGATTGGAAAGCTGGCAATTTTTGTGATGATGATCGTCTCGACGTGTTTGATCTTTGTTTAATGAGGCGAGAGCTAATTTATGGTAAGCGCCAACCATTCCCAGCACTTCCGTAGCAATAAATAATTTTATATTGAATAAAAATGAAGCTCCGCAACTGCGGAGCTTTTGTAATTAATATGCATGGAATGGTTGGCGCTTACCTTTTTTCTTGTTTTTTAAAAGTAATATCATAAATATCACCGCTAAGATAAGTATAGGAATATATCTCACAACATCTGTCCATAATGGAAGAGAAGCATTCTCAGGTATATTGTCCTGTGCTAAAAGACTCATGACAGCGCCCTGACTTTCATTGTACATAAAATGTGCAATCACCGCAGGAAAAACGCTGTTTGTCTTTTTTGTCAGCCACATCAGAAATGCCCCGAAGCAGGTAAGCATTGCAAGCCTGCCGAATGTTGAAACAAGCACTTCTGAGAACGTGCCGTTCCCGCCAAAATAACCTGCAATATCCATTGGAAAATGCCACACTCCCCACACGATACCGCCGCCCAGACAGGTACCTACCGTACCGAGCAGCGGCTCCATTTTCTGATTCATATATCCACGCCAGCCAAGCTCCTCACCGAGCAGACCAATAGACTGCACAGCGGAAAATGAAATGAGTAGAAATGCATTTGATAGAACATTGCCGAAAGTGAATCCCCCAAGCCAGTCAGCATGACCGCTAACAATGACAGGGAGCAGAAACATTGCGGAAAGACATATCAGAGGAAGTCCAAATGCAAGCAGATAATACCTGATATTGCCTGTAAGGTGCATATGCAGTTTCATATCGCGGAAGCCCTCTTTGGTAACAACTCTTGCGATAAGGCTTGCTATCGCAGGAGAAAATGAAAATATCATATATATGATGTAGTATACCGTATTTGATTGGTGCATGAGCTTGGCGCACAGAATGTAAAACAGCATGAAAGCAAATACGATCAGCAGATAGATACCGAGCCGCTTTGCGTTTTCTTTTTTAGCTGTCATACTGCTCCACTCCTTTCAGATACAGCCTGCAAGTGATACGGTAGGAGAGATAATACAACGCAAGGCACACGATAAGACCGAGCGACAGTATCAGCGAGCTGTTATTCTCATTGAATACTTTTCTCACCATTTCCGTTATCCTGTCCATGTTGTCAACATTCAGAACGAGTACAGCACAGATTAGTATGGCAAGAATGACCATACAGATCAGTTTGATGAAGCTGCCTTTTTTACTGCCGAAGCGATAGGTGAACGGAATGTCTATCGCACGAAAGAGTATCTGCATAAAACCGAGCAGAAGAGCGATACTACTTATGGAACCGATATCTTCTGATCCCATATCAGCGGCGACCGCGCAATAGCCCATATCCACAAATTGCAGTGAAAACAGAAATAATACAATCATTCCGAATATCATCTCATATTTTACACGAAGAAAGCCATTGTATCCGTCAGCCGTTGCGGTGATCCAGTATCCCCACAGCTTGCGGTCATCACCGCGCAATACCAGCAGCTGTAAAGCCCCTGCTGCAAGAAATCCGGCGATAAGTCCACCGATACGAAGTGCGATATTATCCACACTTGTTATCTGCTCACGTAAAAGCAGCAGCGCAAGAAGTGGAGCGAAGCCGCAAGGTATCATAGAGAGAATAAACCAACGGTTTTGCTTCCATTCCTTGTAAACAAGTCCCGTCATTACGACTCTCTCCTTTCATGCGACCTCCACATCGCAAGGAAGAATAATACACATAATACAACAAAAACGGCTAATATGCAAAGTGTTGTTTTCCCAGAACTCAAAAAAGTTTCAAATTTGTTGATCGCTTCTTCCGAGATCATAGTACCGTCCTCAGCAGGCTTCTCAGTTTTATTCATTCTGGGAAACAAACCAAAAACTTTAAGCACAGCTCCCGCGCCTACAAAAGCAAGTGCGCTTATCAGCTTCAACTGATTCTTATCGTTTGCAAACATCATGATATAGCTGTATGCAATATCGACAAGCATCACAGCACAGACAGCTCCAAGATAAATATTCAGCATCCGGCAGATAGGATCAATTCCCTCTACTGCAGTGTTGATACCCGATACGATTTTGCAAACCATTAAAAAAGCAACTGATAACAGTCCGAAGAACAGGATATAGCATAGCTTTGTCAGCAAATCGGACAACGCCTGCTGTTTCGCAGTCGGTGGGAGGATAAAGGAATACCGCTTCCACCCTGAATTTATATCCGCTTTCTGTAAGCCGTTGTTTGTGCCTGCCAAGAACCCGCCTGTCAGTGCGACAATACCAGAAGCAAGCCATACTATACTAAGCAGATCCTCTTCCATTTCTGAATCCCCTGATAGTCCACCAATCATTATTGGAAGCAGCATCAGCAGCGACAGCAGAAGAAACAGTATCAGCATAAGGATGCAGCGCTTACGAGTCAGCTTCAATTCACGATATATAAGCGATCTGTAAAGTTTCATTATGACCACTCCTTTGTGTCACGGTGTACATAGTAGAGCATGATATCGTCAAGGCTTGCAGGGTCTATCACGCAGTCACGATATTTGCAGGAAGCACTCTCACGGTTAGTCACCATGACCTCTGCACCAAAATTGTTGGTGCGTATGCTGACGATATCCTCAGTGTCAATTTCTTTCAGCTTGTCCTTACCGCACTTGAGAATACCGTGCTGCTCGATGATCTCGTCCTTATAGCCAGTCAGCAGGATCTTTCCCTTGTCGATGAATGTCACCATATCGGCTATCTTTTCAAGGTCTGAGGTGATATGCGAGGACATGAGTATCGAGCGCTCGCCGTTTTGCAGATACTCCATGAAAATGTGCAGAATCTCGTCACGTACAACAGGATCAAGTCCTGTAGTTGCTTCGTCCAAAACAAGAAGCTCAGCATTATGGGACAGCGCACAGGCAATCTGCAATTTCATTTTCATACCTTTGGAGAACTGACCTATCTTCTTTTTCTGTGGCAGCTGAAAACGCTCAATGTATTTCATATATACATCGTTATCCCATTCCGGATACATACCTTCGAAAATCTTAGCCATATCTTTTGCATTGAACACATCATGGAACGGCAGCTCATCAAATACCACGGCGATGCGCTTCTTTATCGCAGTTTCGTCCTTGATATGGTCAAGACCGAGCAGTTTTATCTCGCCATCATTTATATCGGTAATGTGGAGCAAACTGCGGATAGTAGTAGTTTTGCCAGCACCATTCTGCCCGATAAAGCCCATGATACAGCCCTTAGGTATATCAAAGCTTATATTATCCAGCGTAAAGCCGTCATATTTTTTTGTAACGCCCTTGATCTCAACAGCGTTTACATATTCATTCATATTATTCCCCTCCGTTAACAAGGTCGAGCAATTCATGAAGCTCATCCATTGTAACGCCTATCTTTCGTGCTGAATCGCCTGCTTCCATGAGTAGAGATTCTATACGTTTGATCTGCTCTTCACGATAAAGCTCCAGGTTCTGCGCCTTTACGAAAGAGCCCTTTCCCGTATAGCTTTCGATAAAGCCGTCACGTTCAAGCTCCTCATATGCGCGTTTGGTTGTCATAAAACTGATACGAAGCTCAGTTGCGAGTATTCGCATAGAGGGCAAAGCTTCGCCCTCTTTGAGTTTTCCCTCCAGTATCATTGTCTTTATCTGGTTTGCTATCTGTATATAGATAGGCTCGCCAGATGAGTTGCTAATGTTGATATTCATTTTTAGTGTACACTCCTTGTGGTTATATAACTTTACCTGCTTTCCGGACAGCAAAGTCTAAATTGTATAACTACCTTTTATACAATTATATCAACTGCGTTACACTTTGTCAAGGGTTTTTAAAAAATATTTTGAAAATGATTAATGAATAGACATTGTAAGTATTCTTCAAATTCTAAATTAACAGCACAAAAAGAACAACAGCTCCCGGAAGGGTAATGTCATTAAGCTAATCAAATACGAAAAAGAACAGGAGTATGTTTGGAATATGACCAGACATACTCCTGCTGTTACATTCGCAAAAAATGCATGACGAAAAGACAGATCCGAGATCTGCCTGAAAAAAGATTGACATAATCGAAGAATTATGATAGTCTGTAGTTGAAGGGAATAGCAGAATGATATCGAGTTTTCCTATCAGCAATACGATCAGGTCTGACAGGGCACTTGTTTCTTGCTATCAGCTCTTCCAAAAGAAAAGGATTTGCGTGTGCAGAGCGAAAGAATTTGATGCAGATATGTATAGCAAAAGCATAATTGATTTTATAGCGGTAATCATTATGCTTATCGTCATCTATGGTGATATTTTCGGTAATCAGCATAGATAAGTTATACATGATAAGACTTGCAAAGATTTCCTGTATCACGCAGTCCTTTTTCTTTGAATGGAAAGCAATAAGACCAACCTGGTACTTCAGTTCTCTGAATGAAGTCTCGATCCCCCAGCGCATTTTGTATATCATCTTTATATCTTCGGCAGAGAACTCATCATCACAGAGATTGGTAACAATGGTTTCATAGTTATCTTCAGATATCTTGAGCCTTATTATCCTGAATTTAAGAGGATATGTATCTTTCGATTCTTTCGGAAGGAAGTCGAAATTTGAAGAGTGCGGAAGATAACGATAAAGTTCAGGATTAGCCTTAACTTCATTAGTTTGTCTTCTTGTAATAATAATATTTGCAGCAAAATCAGCTTCCTCATTATGGGGAATGTTGAATTTATGAGCAATTCCACCGCTTGTCTTGATGCGCATCACATATTTCAAGCCGTTATTTTCAAGATGAGCGATCGTGTTGTAGGATTCATATCCTCTATCCGCAACGATAATGGACTCATGTCCGATATTTTCAAGCATACTTATGAGAGCAGAATGCTCATTTTCATTGCGACTGTCCTGTAATACAGCATCGATATATCTACGGTTCATAATGTCATACAAAGCATTCAGATGCATGAGGTTATAGCCTTTTACATCATTATTTGCACGATAAAAAGTATCCTTATCATCAGGATCAGTAGGAATATGTATATCAGAACCGTCCACAGCATAAAGCCTGTAGCCGTGAAAGAAATTGGTTTGAGAAAATGTTTCATTGAATTTATGGAACAGATACTGAAAAGCAGCAGGAAGTATTTTAGCTCTTCTCTGAACGATAGCAGACACAGATACCATTTTTGAATCATAATCATAGAATTCTACAAGCTCCTTGCCAAGTGTCTGGCTGCCCATTCCGAGAATGAATCTCAATGTTTTTGAGAAAGATAGCTCACTTTTACGAACAAAATCTCTCTTAGGATCAACTACGAAATCAGAGTTATTTTTCTCCATGTTGCTGATAAGAGTATTAAGCTTGTTTTTGACGATATTACAGTATTTTTGCACGGTAAAACCTCCAATCAGATGTGTATATCTGATTAGCTGCGCCGCACATTTTTGGCTTTTTGTCAATACCTTTTTGCAAAAATTTACATTATATACATAAAAAATAATCACAGGATCTTTGATTCCTGTGATTATTTTACTTTTCCTTAGCTTAATGACATTACCCGGAAGGGAGCTGGCTTCGCAAATATTAATAATAACGGAAAGGTATACTGCGTTTTCTTGTTCTTTATTTGTTCATTATTATCTCAAAAAAGCATGAAATAACACGATAATTCAAAACGCATACAATTGCCTTAAATGACGATATATCTACGTTTTTTGAATATTTTTAAAAGGTTCAAAAACTCACTGGGTATGTTCAAAATATCCGATGTTCAGGCAAGATGCGGTTTCAATACACCGCAGGCTATACAGTCGGAGCTTTTTTTATGACTTCATGTATTTTTTTGTGATATGCGAAGCTGTATTGCTGCACAGGCTATAGATGAAAGAACGCCTATTATAGCTCCTGCGGAGACATCGCTCAGGTAATGCGCTCCGAGTAACATTCTTGTGAACATTATGATGATACAGAAAATAAAGCCTGCAACGAAAAGCTGCATCTGCTTATTTTTCAGCTTAGGAAACAGCCATGCAAGAGAGGGAAATATGCACGTTGACAGGCTGCTGAATATACTGTGGCCGCTGGGAAAGGAGCGGAATTCGTCGGCATTGATACCGTATGCAGCAACGTATTTCTCAGCGCCTGTAAACGGTTTGTACCACGGAACAAATGTTATCCCCTCATATCCGAGGACTGCGGTGCGGTATCGCGGACGGTCAAAAAAGTTTTTCATCACCTGCATGGATATAAATGCGAAAAGCAGCACAATGAAAAGTCCGAATATTCTTTGTGTAAGCAGCTTGTCATCTGATTTTTTTGCGTAAAAATATCCTATAAAAAACAGGGGATATTCAAGTATTGCACTGATTATTATTATCACGGGAAGATTTCCGATGAATGACGGAAATATTTCTCCTAAGTTGTTTCTTGATGCAAGGGTTTTTCCGCCGTTGAATCCTAAGAATAACGCTGTAAGAATAAAAAAGGTGCATATAACCATTTTGAACTGCTTGCTTTTTGACGAATGAAGGGTCCGTTCGTAAAGGGCTCCGTAAAACAGTACCTGTACCGCATATATAGGGTAGACCCCTGTTGACGTTATGACCTTAATAAAAGTATTATCTGGAGAGAAAAGCGTTTCCGCCGCAGCCCTGTCGCAGAATGTTCCCGTCAGGAACAATAAGATAAGTAAAAGCAGAGCAGCTATGAGCAGCTTTATCATCTTCCTGTATTTATTTGTATCGTTGATCGCTTTTTGTGTCATTATCGGTACTGATTTCCTTTCCTGTTGCTGCTTCACAAAGCAGCTGAATGATATAGCTCCTTAATTTTAGCATACAGCTATGTATTAGTCAAGTCAGCGTTTCGTAAGTATTTATCCTGTTACAAAGATATTTTTGTGACAAATAATATATTTTCGCGTTGACTATGTTTGAAAAATGTGCTATATTATAAGTGCTATGATAAAGAGAGGGGGGTTCTTATGAAACCAAACAAGTTTTTTGCGGCAGTTACAGCTATAATGCTTGCCGCAGCAAATTCAGCAATTCTTACACCAACATTTTGTGCAACGGCAGAAGAGGGAACGTCTGTTGACATGTTTTGGGGCTCAGGAGAATGCACTGTGACCATATCCGTTGTGGATATCGACACAGGCAAAAACATTGAGGGAGTTGAGCTCTGGTTTGAGCAAAATCCCCATGGTACAGGGTTGGGATCCGGGCCGTGGAATACATCTGACGAACCTGTTAAGACCTTTGAAGGCCTTGATGAAAACTACCTGTACGCTATCCATTTCAGTGATACTCCGGAAGAATACGATCTCCCTTCTGAAATGGATTTCAGGTTTGATAATGAGGGAGAGAACAAGGAAATAGTCATCAGAGGCGTTCCGAAAAATGCCAAAAGGGGCGTACGCTTTTTCGCAGATAACTGGACAAACGCCGTTCCTTCGGAAGATGGCAGATATATGGCGGGGACAAAGGAGTATAATGATTTCCTGTATGCATATGTATATGATGAGGACGGTAAACGCTTTACATCTAAGTCACTGGGCTGGGGCGTATATGATATGTATCTTCCTGACGGCAAGTACAAGATAAAAGTAGTTCCAAGTGACAGCGATTATGAGGTGATAACCGAGGATTTAGATATCGCAAAGACCGCTATGGATATGGAGTTCATAAAAGATTATCTGGAATTTCCCGATAAGGACGGTTTTATGGATATCGAGGTAGTAGGCGGAAAGCTTACGAAGGAAATCACATATTATATACGTATGAAGCCTGAGGTGGTTGAATATACCAAGGACGGCTGTAAGGTAAATGTATCTATAGTTGATATGTATACAAACAAGCCTGTAGAGGGCGTAAAGGTAAAGTTCATAACCGATATCTTCACCGCGAAGGGCAAAAAAATCGACGAGTGGGATACAACAGATGAGCCCGTAAAACATATTAAGGACTTAGCTGCTCTCCGGTGGTATTCAGTTGAAATAGTGGATATGCCTGAGGGATATCATATTGATAAGAGTACTTCATTCAATTTTTCAAAGCTTGGCGATACAAAAGATATTGTGATAAGGGCAGTTCCGATCGAAGAGGATAAGAAGCCAAATATAGACATAACCGTTTATGACTGGACAGATCTTGTTGTGGATCCCGCAGACGGAACCTATGAGGGCTACAGGGTAATGGATCAGAGCGAGTATACTCTGCAAGTATATACCGATGAGTACGGAAGCTTTGATGCTACAGCAAGAGATATCCACTTACCTGACGGAAAATATAGTTACCAGGTATTTTTCGGCAAAAATGATTATATGCAAGTTGATGAACAGGGATATAAGGCAAGAGCGGTACGCAAGATATTCGGAAAGGATTTCGTTATCCCTAAAGAAGATGAAGCTTTATCACTTGAGATAAAGGACGGCGTTACTGTAGGTCAGCCTTGTCTGTTCGTTGAAAGCTGGAACAAGTCAAAAACTAACTGTACACTTGATCTTAAAGTGATTGACGGTGTAACAGGAAAGCCTTTTAATGGTGCAGAGTATAGAGTAGTTCGTCTTACAGAGGAGAATGAGGAAAAGGCTGATGAGCTTGGCATTGAGGCTACCAACGGCGGTTTGATACCTGCGGAAGGATATGGAGTAGTGCCCGAGAGCGGAACAGTTACCGTTAATGGGCTTGAACCGTATGTAAAGTATGCTGTTATCGCCAATTCAGAAAATATGTCTATTATTAATCCTGCGCCCAGATTTATAACATTTGACAAGGACGGCGATAAAAAGGAAGTTACCTTGAAGCTTTACCATGTTAGTGAAACAGAGGGCTGTTCTGCGAAGATATCTGTGCTTGACGCAGAAACAGGCAAGTCCCCGTATACAAAATTCAAGGTAATGCGTATTCCTGAGGAGTATGCAGCAAAAGCAGAGGAACTCCATATATCCGATATAGAAAAGATAGGAGTAAAGTGTATAGAGGGTGATACCACTGCCGAAGCAGGTACTATTGAGGTAAATCTTGAACCGAATGCAACATATGCAGTTATACTTACTGATTTTGAAGAGAAATACACCGGTGCAACTCCGGTTATCGTGCGCTTTGATGGTACAGCTTTACAGAAAAAGGAAGTAAATATTACGCTCACACCTTTCTACTATATGAAGGGCGATGCTAACTGCGACGGTCAGGTTGATATGTCAGACGTTGTACTTATCATGCAGTCACTTGCAAATCCTGATAAGTACGGTGAAAACGGTACAGCAGAGCTTCACATTACCGAATATGGCAAGAAAAACGGAGATACAGACGGCGACGGACTTACAGTCGGCGACGCACAGCGCATACAGCTTTATCTCTTGAACAAGGTAGACTCATAAGGAAAACTTCAAGTGGATATCACTGATACGCCTTCCGGATTTCGTAACAAAAACGGATCTTGAATGGGCTGTCAGAGAAGCAACACAAAAGAAAAAGCTAGATTTTTCCAAGGTGGAATTTCTCACTTATGATGAGGGCTTATGTGTTCAGTGTATGCACATCGGCAGCTACGATGATGAACCAGAAACAGTTAAGCTTATGCACGAATACATGGAACAACAGGGATATTCTATCGATATTGCTGAGAACCGTTTTCATCATGAGATTTATCTTTCGGATGCAAGAAAAGTTGCTCCGGAAAAGCTGAAAACAGTCATCAGACATCCAATAAAATGAAAGGAGCATTAATATGAAACTTGACGGATTCGGTTTATTTGTAGATGATATGGGAGCTATGATACGCTTTTACAGGGATATACTCGGATTTGAGATCAAAGAGGCTGAGGATACATCTAATGTCTATCTGATTAAGGACGGCACGCTGTTTCTGCTATACGGCAGAAAGGATTTTGAAACAATGACGAAAAGAAAATATGAGTATGTCAAAGGCTTGAACGGACATTTTGAACTTGCATTGTATGTGGATACCTATGAGGAAGTTGATAAAGCCTTTGCCGTTGCTGTCAGCAAAGGTGCTGAGCCTGTTTTAGAGCCAACGACCGAGCCCTGGGGACAGCGTACCTGCTACATCGCTGATCCTGAGGGAAATCTGATTGAGATCGGTTCATTCAACAAACCGTTTGAACGCTGAATGTTTTGCTTGAACACTTTTTTGTCCCCGCTTCATGCGGGGATTAGCTATTTTACGACATATTCAGTACACAAAAGAGATTGACATTCTATTCCTGTTAGAGTATAATTGACATATATCAAATAGAATTGTACACGATAGGAGTCATGGAAAAATGGAACATAAGGGAACAAAGCACCTTGAAACTGAGCATCTGATTCTGAGAAGATTCACTCTTGAGGACGCCGAAGAGATGTACAGCATACTGAAAATTGAACGCTGACATATCAAATTGAATTGTATATAATAGGATTTTTAAAATAATTGCTCTAAAGAACATTTTTACGGAGGGCTGAAAATGAAGGTGTTGTTATTCCTTGCAAAAGGCTTTGAAACAATGGAAGCGAGTGTTTTTGTTGATATAATGGGCTGGGCGGGCATCGAAGTCGTTACCTGCGCTCTGCAAAAGACTATCACAAGCACTTTCGGAGTATCAGTCAATCCTGATATCCTGCTGAATGATGTTTGCATCGATGATTATGATGCACTTGCTATCCCCGGTGGTTTTGAGGAATACGGCTTCTATGATGACGCTTTTTCGGAGCAGGCAGTAAGCCTTATAAAAGAATTTAATGATTGTGGCAAGATGATAGCCACGATATGCGTCGCTGCATTGGCACTCGGAAACAGTGGCATACTGAAAGGCAAAAGAGCTACAACCTATCACCTGAACAATGGGCATCGTCAAAAGCAGCTCGCTAAGTACGGCGCAATAGTCGTGAACGAGCCTGTTGTCAGGACGGATAATATCATAACCTCATATTGTCCACAGACCGGACCTGAAGTTGCATTCATGTTACTTGAAGAACTGGTTGGAACAGAGAAAATGCTGGAAACAAAGATTGCTATGGGATTCTGATACCTGTCCCCAAAAGGAGTATTATATGAGTTATTATGTTTATGATGATAAGAAGATCTATTACTACGAGACAGGCTCAGGACATCCATTGCTATTACTTCACGGCAATACTGCTTCTTCAAAAATGTTTGCACAGATAGCGGAAGAATACAGCAAATCGTTCAAGGTGATTCTTATTGATTATTTAGGCCATGGACTGTCTGACAGATTGGAAATATTCCCCTCAGAATTATGGTTTTATGAAGCACAGCAAGTAATAGCATTTCTTAGATTTAAGCAGTATACCGATGTATATATTATTGGCAGCAGCGGCGGAGCTATTGTTGCATTAAATGTTGCTCTTGAAGCTCCTGACCTTGTAAAAAAAGTGATCGCTGACAGCTTTGAAGGCGAAAGAGCAAATGAAACATTCACTAAAAATCTGCTGAAAGATCGTAAGAATGCTAAAAATGATCCAAATGCACAAGGCTTTTATGCGTATATGCACGGTCAGGACTGGGAGCAGATAGTTGATAATGATACCGATGCAATCATACGACACCAAAAAGAAATCGGAGCATTTTTTCATAAGCCTCTGGAAGAACTGCGGTGTGAACTTCTCCTTACAGGAAGTAAAGAAGATAGTTTTATGAATAGCATTTCAGATGACTACTATGAACGTGTTTATGGAGATATCCTCAAAATGATTCCTAAAGGAATAATGCACCTTTTCCCTAAAGGCGATCACCCTGCTATTATAAGTAATTTCAGAGCGTTTTATGATCTGAGCATAGAGTTTTTATCAAGATAGAAATAGTACATACTATTCATTATTCAAAGAATCAGAGAATAAAGTTTGGTTTATCAAGGGAGGTTCAAATGAAAAGAATAGCTATTATAGGTGACTATAATCCTAATGAAGAAAGCCATTGTCGCATATTTGATTCAATAAAAGATATATCAGAGGAATTAGAAATTGAACTTGAAGTTCAGTGGATCATGAGTGATGAATTGGATAAATCCGCGGAACAGCTAAAAACTTTTGATGGTTTCTGGTTCTCACCAGGAAGTCCTTATATGAATACCCCAAACGTTTTGACGGCAATTCAATTTGCGCGTGAGAACGGCGTGCCTTCACTAGGAACTTGTGCAGGCTTTCAACATATGGTCATTGAGTTTGCACGTAATGTGTTAGGCATGTATGGAGCAGACAGCGAAGAAAACAATGAAGAATGTCCAGATGCCGTAATTGCAAGATTGCCGTGTTCTCTGGTATATAAGAAGGAACAACTGAAGATATCAGATCCGGATTCAATTATGGCTCGTGCGTTAGGTGTTGACGGATTTATAGGAGAATACCGTTGTAATTACGGATTTAATGAAGCCTATCATAGTGCATTTTTAAATAGTAATATGATTGCTGCCATAGCACAAAATGAAGACGGATATATTAGAGGATTTGAAGTGAAAAGGCTCCCGTTCTTTGTTGGTACTCTTTTCATTCCCCAGTTGGACTTTAAGGGAGACGGTTCTTATCGTATAATCAGATCGTATCTGAGTGCCGTTTTATTCGGATGCAATGTGGAAATTCCTTGAATATATCAAAAGTGAAAGATAACAAATGATGATATGCGGGTACAGTAGCCTTGTATGTCAAGCAGGAACAGTTCAATGGAAAAAGGTCATGGCGGCAGACATTCCCACTAAAGGAAGTCGTTCTTTGAGATAAAAAAGAAAAGTGATATTTGAAATATCCGACCATGTCGAAGGGTTATATCATCAAAGCAGCTTAAACAAATATAAAAGCAGGAATATATATATGAAAGGCAGCCATTACGGCTGCCTTCAGTCTGTTCATTGCCTATAAGCTTCAATATCTCCGCAGCAACCATTATTTCAAAAGCCCTCACAGCCAATGCTATTGGGTTGACGGAATATCACCTTTCGGTTATAATATAATCAAGCTGAAGTCATCAAAAATGTCGTGACGGCAGAATCGGCAGATGTGCTGCAAATGGCGAAATATCGCATATGTTACGATTCGTGTCATGGGTGTGACCGTACGGTTCTTTACTTTTTTCAGTCCCCGTGTTACCATGAGATCAGTCGAAAGGCAATCATCTGAAAGGAACACGGAATTATGAAAAAGAATGAAAAGAACATATTGATCACAGGCATGATAATGCTGGTACTGTTTGCAGTCTGGACTGTACTGATACAGACAGTTGATGTTCAGGCAGTGGGACAGAACGGAACGGACATCGGGTTTGCAGGTCTGAACGTGTGGTTCCATAAAATGACAGGCGTTCATATGTGGGTGTATACTGTCACCGACTGGCTTGGACTTGTGCCGATCTTTATCTGTATGATATTCGGAGTTGTCGGTCTGGTTCAGCTCATAAAGCGGAGAAGTCTTCTTAAAGTTGATAAGGATATTATCCTGCTTGGTATTTACTATATCCTTGTGATATTCGGTTATCTCATATTTGAGATGATACCTATAAACTACCGACCGATACTTATAGAAGGACGTATGGAGGCTTCTTACCCGTCTTCAACAACGCTTCTTGTTATGAGCGTAATGCCTACGTTAGCTTTTCAGGTGCATCGCAGGATAAGGAATACTAAAGTCAAATACGGTATTTATGCGTTTACGGTCTTATTCACAGCATTTATGGTGGTGGGACGCACTGTTGCGGGAGTACACTGGCTGACAGATATAGCAGGCTCTGTCCTGCTGAGCTCTGGACTGTACTTAATATATCATGGTGCTGTCCACCTCACTGACAAAAATAACTAACGGAGAAAAGAAAATGGAATTTCACGAGAAATTGCAGGAATTAAGGAAGAAAAAAGGCTTAACTCAGGAGGAACTTGCAAAGGAACTCTACGTTTCCCGTACAGCTATCTCTAAGTGGGAGTCGGGAAAGGGATATCCGAATATTGATTCGCTGAAAGAGATATCAAAGTTCTTTTCTGTGACCATAGATGAGCTTCTGTCGTCGGAGGAACTCATTACTGCGGCAAAAGACGAGAACCGTTCAAATATTGGTAAAATGATCGACCTGCTGATAGGTGTAGTCGATATAATGAGCATTATGCTTATTCTTCTGCCGCTTTATCCTAAAAAGGTAGGAGAAACAGTCTCGGCAGTTGCACTGTTTGATTACACGCATATATCGTTCGGGATAAGCTGTGTATGCTGGGGACTGTTTTCAATACTTATAATCATCGGTGCAGTGAAGTTGTTTATGAATTACAGGAACATAGAAAAGGGCAGAAGCACAGTTACTGGCACATCGCTTGTACTTAGCATTATCGCGGTATTGTTCCTGACTATGGCAAGAATACCCTATGCGGCAACAGTAGCGTTCCTGCTGCTGATAATAAAGGGGATAATGCTTTTCAAACTCCCAAAAAGTGAGCACTGAACAGATAGGAGAAACAAATGAAATTAGAGAACTTACCGCCTGTATATGAGGCGTTTAGCGCAGAATATCCAGATCTTACAGTATGCCGTGTAGTTTTGCAGGAAAAAGATCTTTATCATGTCATACATAAAGACGGAATGATGCAGGCGCAGGTATCCGGCAAATTCAGATATGATGCCATAACTGTATCTGATTTCCCTGCCGTAGGCGATTATGTTATGGCTGATATAACCGGCGGCGACAGGGCTGTGATACATAATGTTCTTCCAAGAACAAGCGTATTTATCCGTAAAGCTGCTGGAAAGTCAAACACTGAACAGGTCGTTGCCGCAAATATAGATACAGTATTTCTGTGTATGTCACTCAATAACGATTTCAACATAAGACGTATCGAAAGATATATGACTGCCGCATGGGACAGCGGTGCTGTTCCTGTTGTACTGTTGACGAAGACTGACCTTTGCGATGAAGTTGATGCAAAGATCGCTCAGATAGAAAGCGTTGCAGTCGGAGTTGATATAATTACGACATCAGTCGCTGAACCTGACGGTTACAGCCAGATCACGCCATATCTGAAAGTAGGAAAGACACTTGCTTTTGTAGGTTCCTCAGGTGTCGGCAAATCAACGCTTATCAATCACCTTCTGGGAGATGACAGGCTTGATACGAACGGACTGCGTAACGATGACAAGGGCAGACATACCACTACTCACCGTGAACTGCTTATGCTTCCAAGCGGCACTATGGTCATTGATACGCCTGGTATGCGTGAAATGGGAATGTGGGACAGCAGTGAAGGACTTTCGGCTGCATTTGAAGATATCGAGGAACTTTCAGCAAAGTGCCGTTTCAAGAACTGTACTCACAAATCTGAACTCGGATGTGCAGTACAGGCTGCTATCAAAAATGGTGAACTTTCAGAGGAGCGGCTGTCATCTTATGAAAAGCTGAAAATTGAAAACGCTTATTCTGAAGATGCCGAAGGATATCTGGCAGCAAAAGAGGAAAAATTCAAAAAGATAGCCAAGTACAATAAAGCTAACCATAAAAAGTAAGATGAACGCTATATAAGAACAACAGCTCCCATTACGGGAGCTGGCTTCTTTTATTATCGTTATACTGTCTTTCAGTCGTGTGCATTCCGTGTGCATTTCGTGTGCATTACACCTGTTTTTTGTGCACACGGGACTGCAAATTTTCATTTAAAACTGTTTTCTGTAGGTAACAGAAAAGCCTGTATTTCGGTGTTTCCCTCGAAATACAGGCTTTTTAATTCTGGCGGACAGAGAGGGATTCGAATATTTTTAAAGAGCTATTTTCGCCTATTTATAGCCTTTTATAATTTTCGTGTGGAATAAATGAGTGGAATAGAATTATTCTGATTGAAAATCATTTCTGCTATAGCTGTTCTCTTTCAATTATTGAATTATTAATTGTCTCCTCATATCTTACTTTAATACCATGATTAATTTTGAATTCCAACTATTACTTGCTCCTCTTCCCTTTCAATAAGGAATCGCTTTAATTAGCAATATTCCAAAAGTCAAAAAAAAACTTATATGACATACTTTTGGGGTATGTCAATAGACCGTGGGCTATTGACATAGTTATGATACTATTGGTTTACAAATAGCATTGTACTTTTTTGATAGATATGATATAATAATATCATCAGTTAAGAACGACAGACAATATTATTTGCGTAAATGGATGACGGATAATGAATACAAATATCACAGTGATCGTTGATAACAAACGGGATAAAAATAAAAGACTTGGCAGTGAATGGGGATTATCACTGCTTATCGAATATTCGGGAAAAAAGATACTTCTTGACACAGGCGGTTCCGATTTGTTTATAAAGAATCTGAAAAAGCTCGGTATGGATGTTGCCGATGTGGATCATGCTGTACTCAGTCATGCACATTGCGATCATGCAAACGGCATGCCGGCTTTTTTCAGAAATAATTCAAAGGCTAAATTCTATCTGAGAGACGGTACCTCCGATAACTGCTACGGAAAGATAGGTTTTCTGCACTTTTATGCAGGAATCCCCCATGAAATGATCTCTGAATATCATGACAGGATAGTCATGGCCTCTGGAGATTATACCATTATGGACGGAGTATACCTGATACCGCACAAGACGGAGGGACTTT
Source organism: Ruminococcus flavefaciens AE3010 (assembly GCF_000526795.1). Taxonomy (NCBI): domain Bacteria; kingdom Bacillati; phylum Bacillota; class Clostridia; order Eubacteriales; family Oscillospiraceae; genus Ruminococcus; species Ruminococcus flavefaciens. Next base: position 224,308 of record NZ_JAGT01000001.1, on the reverse strand, counting down.
CACTTATCGGGGAAAAAGGCGGTATGTACAGACGTACTCCGCATGGATTTATACCCGATGACTTTTCGCATGAGCAGAGTCTTGTGATTGATTCTTCAAAAGGGCTTGTTATACTGAATTCCTGTTCTCACGGCGGAGTGATAAATATTGTCAATGAAGTCCGAAAAACATTTCCTGACAAGCATATTTATGCTATTATTGGAGGATTTCATCTTTTCACAAAGCCTGCTTCGGAAATACACGATATTGCACAAGCTCTTGACAGTATGAGAGTTGACCTTATCTGTACAGGGCATTGTACAAAGGAACGCGCATACAGGATAATGAAAAAAGACCTCGGAGATAAACTTGTACAGATGAGAGTTGGCCTTAGCATCAAGATATAGTTAATACATTGGCAATAAACGCCATATACCACAGAATACCAGTGATGCAGGCGGGCGAAAAAGAGATTATATACTTCTTTAAGTCAGAAAAGCTGACGGAATTATACAATTGGATCACAAAAAGGATACGTCTGATAACATAAAAGGAGATAACTTATGAAAATTTCATCTTTTTTATACCTTGCCGCTTTTGGCACAAAGACAATCCTGTTCAGAAAGAAAGCCCCGATCCTCGGAACTGTGATCGTTACCGACAAATGCAACCTGCACTGTAAGCACTGCTCTGTCAATAACATTACGGCGATCGTTCATCCGTATGAACAGATACGAAAGGAAATGCAGCAGCTCTATAATATGGGTATCCGTATACTGTTCTTCTGCGGCGGTGAAACATTCCTATGGAAGGACGGCGAACGCACCCTGAGAGACTTGGTCATTGAAGCGAAAAGAATGGGATTTCTCATTGTGAATGTGGTCACAAATGGTACGTTCCCGATTGATCTGCCTGAGGCTGATCTGATTCTTTTAAGTCTTGACGGAGACAAGGAGCGTCATAATGAGATCCGTGGTGACACATACGATACGATCATGAAGAACATCAGCAGCGCCACTGCTGACAATATCTGTTTCTACATGGCTGTAAATCAGATCAACAAGAAATGTATCCGGGATGTATGCACAACAGCCCGTGATACGCAAAATGTTCGTGCAGTATCTTTCAATTTCCATACACCTTATCCAGACACAAAGGAACTGGCTCTGAGCAAAACAGAAAAGGCAAAATGCTGCGATACGATAAAACAGATGATGAAAGAAGGAGCACCGGTATTCAACCTCACAAGTGCTTTTCCGTATATTATTGAAAACAGTTTCCCTACACCGTGTCATCAGTGCGTGGTTATGGAAAACGGGAAGGTTTCTGTATGCGGACGCTGTATAGATGTACCGGGACTTTGCGAACATTGCGGATACTTTTTTGTTGCTGAATACACACTTCTGTTCCGTGGCAATCTCAGAATAATCCTTGAGATGCTTCGTACATATCTTAAATTTATTTAGAGTAATATGAGTATCATAACAAGTTTAACGAGAATGTGGCTTACAAAGTCTGTGAAGCCGTTTACGTTCAGAAATGAATATGACCAGATACTGCCGTATGAAGAATGCGATAATCTTGGACTGTATGTTCATATCCCGTTCTGCAAAAGTATCTGCAACTTCTGCCCTTATTGCAAGACGCTGTATTCTGCCGAACAATGTGACAGATACATAAATTCTCTGATTGAAGAGATACATCTTATCGGAGGTCAGAATACTAAGCGAAAGGAAGCAACCAGTCTCTATTTCGGCGGCGGAACACCGGCACTGGCTGCAAACCGAATAAAAGAGATCATAGATGCGCTGAATGAACACTTCATCATCACGGAGGGGATAGGTGTTGAGCTTCATCCCGATAATGTGAATGCGGATGTTCTGCAAGTACTGAAAGATGCAGGAGTAACAAAGATCAGCATCGGAATTCAATCATTCTGCAGCAAGTATCAGAAGATCCTCGGCAGAAAGGCAATAGATACCGATGCGATGAAGGCTGCATTGACGGAAGTCCATTTTGAAACAGTATCTATGGACTTTATCTTTGCATTGCCCGGACAGACCTATGATGATCTGAGATCTGATATTGACATGGCTTTTTCATTGGGGGCTAATCATATTGCCATTTACCCGTTTATCGATTTCACTTTTACAGAAAGTCAAATTTCTACATTGCCAAAAAAAGAGAAACGGAAACTTTTGGATGCTATTACTGAGTACTGCTACAGGCAGGGATATTCCAGAAGCTCCATCTGGACATTTTCAAGCAGGTCTGATGCAAACTATTCCTCAATGACCCGAGATAATTTTTTGGGGTTCGGCTGTTCTGCAACGAGTTTATTCAAAGAGCAGTTCAAGATAAATACTTTTGATGTGGGCTCGTACTGCGAAAGGATAGGTTCCGGAGACCTCGCTACATCTCTGACTATACGCTTTACTAAGCGTCAGAGAATGATTTACTGGCTATTCTGGACGGCATACAGTACAAAAGTGAATACAATGGATTTTGAGAACTTTTTCGGAGTGCCGCTGAAGAAAATGTACGGCTTTGAATTATGGCTTGCGAAATTATGCGGCTTTATTAAAGAACATGACGGCACCTATGAAATGACACTGAAGGGCGCTTTCTATTACCACTACTATGAGAATTTCTATACCTTGTCCTATATAGACAAGATGTGGGGAATCATGCGAAAAAAAGCGTTCCCTGAACGTATCGAGCTGTAAACGACGGCAGATTGTACAGTGAATATAAGAACAGCAGCTCCCGCGTGCGGGAGCTGCTTCTTTCATAACATTATAATGTTTTAATCTCTTTTTTCTTGTTTTTCAAAAGTAATATCATAAATATCACAGCTATGACAAGCAAAGGTAAATATCTCATAACATCTGTCCATAATGGAAGAGAAGTATTCTCAGGTATATTGCCCTGTGCTAAAAGACTCATGACAGCGCCCTGACTTTCATTATACATAAAATGCGCCACCACCGCAGGAAATACGCTATCCGTCTTTTTTGTCAGCCACATCAAGAATGTACCGAAGCACGTCAGTAAGAGCATTCTTCCGCCGCACGTCATCAGCGTATCGGAAAATGTATCTTCACCGTCAAGCCAGCCTGCCAGATCCATTGGCAGATGCCACAGGCTCCACACGACACCGCCGAACAAACAGGTGCCGACCGTGCCGAATAGCGGCTCCATTTTCTGATTCATATATCCACGCCAGCCAAGCTCCTCACCAAGCAGACCGATTGACTGAACAACCGATAATGCCGCAAGCATGAATACACTTGCCACCGCATCCTGAACTGTGAATACGCCTAGCCAATTGCTGTGTCCGCTTACGATAATGGGGAGCAGTATCCTTGCTGAAAAGAATATCAGCGGAAGCCCGAATGCAAGCAGATAATACCTGATATTGCCTGTAAGGTGCAGGTGCAGTTTCATATCGCGGAAGCCTTCTTTGGTAACAGCTCTTGTGATAAGGCTTGCTATCGCAGGAGAAAATGAAAATATCATGTATATGATGTAGTATACCGTATTTGAATGGTGCATGAGCTTGGCGCAAAGAATGTAAAACAGCATGAAAGCAAATACGATCAGCAGATAGATTCCGAGCCGTTTCGCATTTTCTTTTTTAGTGGTCATACTGCTCCACTCCTTTCAGATACAGCCTGCAAGTAATACGGTAAGAAAGATAGTACAGCGCAAGACATACTACCAGACAGACCGACAGTATCAGAGAGCTATTCTGTACATTGAATACCTTTTTGCACATCTCAATGACCGTATCAAAATGCTCTGCATTCAGTATCATTAATACTGAAATGACAACAGCTCCCGTGACCATAAAGATCATTTTGATAATACTTCCTTTTTTACTTCCAAAACGATAGACAAAAGGAATGTCAATGGCACGGGAAAGTATCTGCACAAAGCAGAGTGGAACGGCAATGCCGCTGACTTCTTCAATCTCTGTAATTCCCATATCTGCGGCAACAGCACAGTACCCTCTGTCCACACATTGCAGTGAAAACAGAAACAATACCACCATAGCAAATATCATCTCATACTTCAAACGGAGAAATCCCTTGTAGCCTTCAGGTGTTGCAGTTATCCAATAGCCCCACAGCTTGCGGTCATCGCCGCGCAGTACCAGCATCTGCAAAGCACCTGCCACAAGAAATCCTGCTATCAGTCCGCCGATACGAAGCGGAGCATTACCTATATTAGATATTTCTCCACGCATCAACAGCAGAACAAACAACGGAGCAAATCCGCAAAGCATCATAGATAGAATAAACCATCGATTCTGCTTCCATTCCTTGTAAACCAGTCCTGTCATTACGGCTCTCTCCTTTCGTGCGATCTCCACATCGCAAGGAAGAATAATATACATAAAACTACAAAAACAGCTGATATGCAGAGCAATGTTTTTTTTGAGCACAAAATAGTGTCAAATTTGTTGACCATTTCTTGCGAGATCATAGCACCGTCCTTGGCAGACTTATCATCATTATTCATCCCGGGAAACAAGTCAAAAACTCTTAATACAACACCTGCGCCGACAAAGGCAAGTGTGCCTATCAGCTTCAATTGGGTTTTATCCTTTGCGAACATCATGATATAGCTGTAAGCAATATCGACCAGCATCACGGCACAGACAGCGCCGAGATAAATATTCAGCATATAAATATACAGCATGATACCGAAATTGGAATAATCCGCTGCTGCAGTGTATACAAATTCAAAAGCCAATGATAACAGTCCGAAGAACAGAATATAGCATAGCTTCGTCAGTAGATCGGACAGAGCCTGCTGTTTTGCTGTCGGCGGCAGAACAAAGGAATATCGCTTCCACCCCGAATTGATGTCCGCTTTCTGTAAGCCGTTATTCGTACCTGCCATAAATCCGACTGTCAGTGCTACTATTCCCACAAAAAGAGGTATCATTTCTAAAGGCGATTCCTCACCTTCGACAGGTTTGAAGATAAAGACGAGTATAAGTGGAGTCATCATCAGCAACGCCAGCAGCAGAAACAGTATCAGCATAAGAATAAATCGTTTGCGTGTCAACATTAATTCACGATATATCAGCGATCTGTATAGTTCCATTACGACCACTCCTTTGCATCACGGTGAACATAGTAAAGCATGATATCGTCAAGGCTTGCCGGGTCTATCACGCAGTCACGATATTTGCAGGAAGCACTCTCACGGTTAGTCACCATGACCTCTGCACCAAAATTGTTGGTGCGTATGCTGACGATATCCTCAGCGTCTATCTCTTGTATCTTGTCTTTGTCGCATTTGAGGATACCGTGCTTCTCGATAATTTCATCCTTGTAGCCTGTAAGAAGTATCCTGCCTTTGTCAATGAAAGTCACCATATCGGCTATCTTTTCAAGGTCAGAGGTAATATGCGAGGACATCAGGATAGAGCGCTCGCCGTTTTGCAGATACTCCATAAATATGTGCAGTATCTCGTCACGTACAACAGGGTCAAGTCCTGTAGTTGCTTCGTCCATAACAAGAAGCTCTGCATTATGAGATAGGGCGCAGGCTATCTGCAATTTCATTTTCATACCCTTGGAGAACTGGCCTATTCTCTTTTTCTGGGGGAGCTGAAAGCGCTCAATATAATTTAAATATGCAGCATTATCCCATTCAGGGTACATACCCTCGAAGATTCGTGCCATATCCTTTGCATTGAACACATCATGGAACGGCAGCTCGTCAAACACCACGGCGATACGCTTTTTTATTGCATTTTCGTCCTTAATATGGTCAAGACCGAGCAGTTTGATCTCGCCATCATTTATATCGGTAATGTGGAGCAAACTGCGAATAGTAGTAGTTTTGCCAGCACCATTCTGCCCGATAAAGCCCATGATACAGCCCTTAGGTATATCAAAGCTTATATTATCCAGCGTAAAGCCGTCATATTTTTTTGTAACGCCCTTGATCTCAACAGCGTTTACATAGTCATTCATATTATTCCCCTCCGTTAACAAGGTCGAGCAATTCGTGAAGTTCCTCCATTGTAACGCCTATCTTGCGTGCTGAATCGCCTGCTTCCATGAGTAGAGATTCTATACTTTTGATCTGCTCTTCCCGATAAAGCTCTATGTTCTGCGCCTTTACGAAAGAGCCCTTTCCAGTATAGCTTTCAATAAAGCCATCACGTTCAAGCTCCTCATATGCGCGTTTGGTTGTCATAAAACTAATACGGAGCTCAGTTGCGAGAATTCGCATAGAGGGCAGAACTTCGCCCTCTTTTAGCTTTCCCTCCAGTATCATAGTCTTTATCTGGTTTGCTATCTGTATATAGATAGGCTCACCGGATGAGTTACTGATGTTAATATTCATTTTAGTGTACACTCCTTGTGGTTATATAACTTTACCTGCTTTCCGGACAGCAAAGTCTAAATTGTATAACTACCTTTTATACAATTATATCAACTGCGTTACACTTTGTCAAGGATTTTTAAAAAATATTTTGAAAATGATTAATGAATAGACATTGTAAGTATTCTTCAAATTCTAAATTAACAGCACAAAAAGAACAACAGCTCCCTCACGGGTAATGTCATTAAGCTAATCAAATACGAAAAAGAACAGGAGTATGTTTGGAATATGACCAGACATACTCCTGCTGTTACATTCGCAAAAAATGCATGACGAAAAGACAGATCCGAGATCTGCCTGAAAAAAGATTGACATAATCGAAGAATTATGATAGTCTGTAGTTGAAGGGAATAGCAGAATGATATCGAGTTTTCCTATCAGCAATACGATCAGGTCTGACAGGGCACTTGTTTCTTGCTATCAGCTCTTCCAAAAGAAAAGGATTTGCGTGTGCAGAGCGAAAGAATTTGATGCAGATATGTATAGCAAAAGCATAATTGATTTTATAGCGGTAATCATTATGCTTATCGTCATCTATGGTGATATTTTCGGTAATCAGCATAGATAAGTTATACATGATAAGACTTGCAAAGATTTCCTGTATCACGCAGTCCTTTTTCTTTGAATGGAAAGCAATAAGACCAACCTGGTACTTCAGTTCTCTGAATGAAGTCTCGATCCCCCAGCGCATTTTGTATATCATCTTTATATCTTCGGCAGAGAACTCATCATCACAGAGATTGGTAACAATGGTTTCATAGTTATCTTCAGATATCTTGAGCCTTATTATCCTGAATTTAAGAGGATATGTATCTTTCGATTCTTTCGGAAGGAAGTCGAAATTTGAAGAGTGCGGAAGATAACGATAAAGTTCAGGATTAGCCTTAACTTCATTAGTTTGTCTTCTTGTAATAATAATATTTGCAGCAAAATCAGCTTCCTCATTATGGGGAATGTTGAATTTATGAGCAATTCCACCGCTTGTCTTGATGCGCATCACATATTTCAAGCCGTTATTTTCAAGATGAGCGATCGTGTTGTAGGATTCATATCCTCTATCCGCAACGATAATGGACTCATGTCCGATATTTTCAAGCATACTTATGAGAGCAGAATGCTCATTTTCATTGCGACTGTCCTGTAATACAGCATCGATATATCTACGGTTCATAATGTCATACAAAGCATTCAGATGCATGAGGTTATAGCCTTTTACATCATTATTTGCACGATAAAAAGTATCCTTATCATCAGGATCAGTAGGAATATGTATATCAGAACCGTCCACAGCATAAAGCCTGTAGCCGTGAAAGAAATTGGTTTGAGAAAATGTTTCATTGAATTTATGGAACAGATACTGAAAAGCAGCAGGAAGTATTTTAGCTCTTCTCTGAACGATAGCAGACACAGATACCATTTTTGAATCATAATCATAGAATTCTACAAGCTCCTTGCCAAGTGTCTGGCTGCCCATTCCGAGAATGAATCTCAATGTTTTTGAGAAAGATAGCTCACTTTTACGAACAAAATCTCTCTTAGGATCAACTACGAAATCAGAGTTATTTTTCTCCATGTTGCTGATAAGAGTATTAAGCTTGTTTTTGACGATATTACAGTATTTTTGCACGGTAAAACCTCCAATCAGATGTGTATATCTGATTAGCTGCGCCGCACATTTTTGGCTTTTTGTCAATACCTTTTTGCAAAAATTTACATTATATACATAAAAAATAATCACAGGATCTTTGATTCCTGTGATTATTTTACTTTTCCTTAGCTTAATGACATTACCCTCACGGGAGCTGGCTTCTTTTATTATCGTTATACTGCCTTTCAGTCGTGTGCATGCTCTGGATATTCGCTGCCGATAGAAAATCGCTTATCAGTTCTCTTCTTGCACGCTGCTCTTCTGTTTCATTTCTTCGTCTTCTTCCCATAATTAAAACCTCCGAAGTAGTGTCTCTTCTATTATACACTACTTCAGAAGTTTACACAAATTTTAGGATAGACTCACTTCAGAATTATTGGATTTCTCAGAAATCAATCTCATCATGTTTTATTCCTTATGCGGCTGATCGTGCGTTCAAACTCTCCGCTGTCAAGCCATTCAGCAAGAAAAAACTGTTCTAGCATAGGTACAGTACAGGAATAAAAGCCTACTCTATCATTGTACAATGTCAGATATTTCTTAGGAAGAACCATATATCCTGCTCTCAGCGATGGGGCTATCGTTTTGGAAAAGGTGTTGATATAGATCACGTTCTCGTCAGTCGTTTGAGCGAAAAGCGTCTGTGGTGCTTTTCCGTTCAGAGTAAATTCCGAGTCGTAGTCGTCTTCGATGATCACCGCATTTCTATGAGAAGCCCATTCAAGATAATAATGTCTGCGTTCAGCAGATGCAGTTATAAGGCTCGGAAAGCTGTTGAACGGCGTAACATGGAGTATCTTTGCCTGTGTGCGTTCAAGCTCATCGGTACGGATACCCTCGCTGTCCATTTCGAGCATATCGCAGACAGCGCCGTTTGCGGTATACACCGCACGTATCTTCTCATACGAGGGAGATTCCAAAGCTATCATATTATCTCTGCCGAGCATCTGAATGCAAAGACCGTACAGATATTCCGCACCCGAACCAATGATTATCTGTTCGCTTGATACGTTTATGTTGCGGCATCTTGCGAGGTAACGGCATATTGCGTCACGAAGCTCAGTACAGCCGCCCATAGGCGATCTCATGAGTATTCTTTCGCCGCGATCGAGAATAACTTTTCTAAGCATTGAAGATACAGTTGAAAAAGGAATATTGTCATTATGGAGAACAGCCGGATTTGCAGGTATTATGGAATTCATTTGCCGGTCAGATACGGGAAAGAAGTTATCCGGGCAATACTTAACATAACAGCCGCTTCTCGGTTTCATCCGGCAGTAGCCTTCATCGCATAAGAGCTGATATGCGTGTTCAACTGTTATAATGCTGACAAGACATTCCTTTGCAAGCACACGCTTTGACGGGAGTTTCGCACCGTATACAAATGCTCCCGAGATGATACGGCTTCGCAATTCCTGATATATCTGCATATAGGCACAGATAGTGCTGCTGTGGTCTATCTCAATGTACATTCTCTGCACCCCTTTGTTCTTTTTCCTTGATTATACTACTTTTACCGGCGGTTTTCAACCATTTTGATGAAATATTCGTATACAGACGTATCATTGGTAAGTTCAGGGTGGAAGGCTGTCGCAAGCTGATTATCCTGCTGTACAGCAACTATTTTTCCTTTGATTCTGGAAAGCACGTTCACACCCTCTCCAACACGTTCTGCATAGGGCGCACGGATAGACGGCATTTCAATTTCTTTTCCTGCAAACTCATCAACACAGCGAAAACTGCCGAGCTGTCTGCCGTAAGCGTTTCGTTTTACGGTAATATCAAGGGTTCCGAAGCAGGGCTCTTCGTCCTCTATTTCTTTGGCGAGCAGTATCATTCCGGCGCAGGTCCCGAATACAGGCAAGCCGTTCTGTATCATTTCTTTCAGCGGTCCATACAGAGAGAGATCACCTAACAGCTTTCGCATAGCTGTACTTTCACCGCCGGGGAGGATAAGTCCGTCAAAATGTCCGCTTATGTCTTTTAGCTGACGGATCTCAAATGCTTCAACATTTATCTGTTTCAGCTTGGATATATGCTCTGCAAATGCTCCCTGAAGGGCAAGAACACCTATACGCATTATTTGCCCCTTTCTTCCATGATGAGCTTTATTTCCTGTTCATTGATACCGACCATTGCTTCGCCAAGTCCTGATGAAAGCTCTGCTAACAGCTTTGCGTCTGTATAGTTTGTCACAGCCTGAACGATTGCCGAAGCACGTTTTACGGGATTGCCTGATTTGAATATACCTGAACCTACAAACACACCCTCTGCTCCGAGCTGCATCATAAGAGCTGCATCAGCAGGAGTTGCCACACCGCCTGCAGCAAAATTAACAACAGGGAGCCTGCCGCTGTCATGAACTTGTTTCAGCAGATCATATGGCACCTGCAGCTTCTTTGCTTCTTCATACAGTTCATCCTCACTGAGAGATACTGCGTGGCGTATCTGCGAATTCATCATTCTCATATGTCTGACAGCCTGCACGATATCGCCCGTGCCCGGTTCGCCCTTTGTGCGTATCATTGAAGCTCCCTCGGCAATACGGCGCAGAGCTTCTCCGAGGTCTCTTGCACCGCAGACGAACGGTACTTTGAACTGCCGCTTATCAACGTGGTAAACATCGTCGGCAGGAGAAAGGACTTCGCTTTCGTCAATGTAGTCTATCTCTATTGCTTCAAGTATCTGAGCTTCTGCAAAGTGACCGATACGACATTTTGCCATGACAGGAATAGTCACAGCCTCCTGTATGGAACGTATCATAGCAGGATCACTCATTCTCGATACACCGCCTGCGGCTCTGATGTCAGCCGGTATACGTTCAAGTGCCATTACAGCACAAGCGCCTGCTTCCTGAGCTATGACTGCCTGTTCGGGAGTTGTGACGTCCATTATCACTCCGCCTTTGAGCATTTGTGCGAGCTCCTTGTTTAACTGGTATCTTTCTTCCATGATAAAATCCTCACTTTCGTGTTTTTTATCATTATAGCAGTTAGTTTCTGATTTGGATATATCCAGTTTCCGTTTATTTTATCGTACCAGTTGAAAAAAGTCAAATTATAAAAAACCCGCATCACCTGATGCGGGAATTGCTCTATCTATTCACATTTCGACGCTGATCGATACGCCCTACTTGAACCGAAACTCCAAGTAGTCATCGTGGAAACAATATGTATTTTAAGAACAACAGCTCCCGTGAGGGAGCTGTCTTCTTAGTAACGTTATACCACCTTTATGTCGTGTAAATTCGTGTGAAAAATGCCTTTTTTTTTTCACACAGAACTGCAAAATTGCAGTTTAAACTGTTTTCTGTAGGTAACAGAAAATCCTGTATTTCGGTGTTTTTCTCGAAATACAGGATTCTTTAGAAGAGAGAAAAGTGAAATTAGAATATTTGTAATGTGTTGTTATTGAATATTTTTTATTATATACATACGCTTTTTACGTCTGAACATAATATCTATAGATTTAGAAAATGTTCATAAAAGTCATTATTTTTCATATACAATAAAACAGATAGACGTTAAAGACATAATCAATATAATTCATTTTCACAAAGAGCCGGTAGTGATGCAGGCTCAAATATGTATTATATCTTATAACTTTTTTTCCTTTCGAATAACTTTTAAAATTAATCTGTTACATATTATCACCGTTTATGTATTTAATAATTTCCTCAATAGATTCGGGACGTAAGAAATAAAATCCCTGTGCCAACTCACAATCTATCTCTTGCAGAAACTTAAGCTGTGGCTCAGTTTCTACACCCTCAGCCAATGTATTTATCTCAAGCTCTTTACACATATTGACCATTGCCTTCATAATACGGCGGTTTTTTCCGTTATTATCATCAAGATGACGCAGTAATGCCATATCGAACTTGATCCTGTCTATCTCATACTGCCCAAGAACATTAAGTGAAGAATAGCCGCTTCCAAAATCATCTATCCATAGTCGATGACCATTTTCACGGATACTATAAAGCTGCTTTTTAAAGCTGTTTGTACCTTTTGCTATATCCTGTTCTGTTATCTCAACTATAATATCATTTGCGCTAATACCATATTTTTCTGCTATTGCCTTCAGTTTAACAGACACATCAACATAGTCAAAATCCTGTGCTGAGAAATTAATAGATACAGGTACCATAGGAAGACCTGCTTCTTTTCTGACCTCAAACTCCCTACACACCTGCTCAACCATATAAAGATCAAGCTTATAAAGAAGATGATAACGTGAAAGAACAGGGATAAAATCTCCTGGGGATATCATGCCGTGATCCGGATCTCTCCATCTTGCAAGCGCCTCAAATGCATAAAGCTTCTGTGTTTTTGTATCAAGAATAGGATGATAGAAAACTCTTATAATCTGTTTTTCCATTGCATCTTCAAAACTTTCGATGATATGACGCTCAGCCATCAGTTCACCGTCACGCTCATCTGAATAGAATTTGCAAACTACATTCATATCCTTACCGATATCTTTAAGAGCCTGCCTTACATGATCAAAAGCATTCATTGCCTTGATTTCAGGATTTACAACATAAGCACCTGCGCGAATCCCCTCTGTTATACCGTAAGCCTTTGATATAACCTTTTGATTTACAGAATTTATTTTATTTATCACATCGTCATATCCGTGAAACTCATCCATTATAACAAAATGATCTTCCACAGCACGTCCGCAGAACGAAAAAGGAAACTCCTCTTTTATACTCCTTGCGATAAGAAACATAAGGTTATCGCCTTTGTCATATCCGTAACGATCATTATATGAACGCATGGATTTAACACCGATATATATCAAAACCTGTTTCGTTTCGCAATTACCGAAACTTTTAAGTTTTTCGCCTGCAAGCCTGCGCATATACTTCAGATTCGGAAGTCCGGTCACAGCGTCATTGTAATCTTTATTTGGATCTTTTTCACTAAGGCAGCTATAAATATGTCTTATACCGCTCTGAATCGTTCTTGAATTGTCGAAATAGAACAATATCATCTCGCTACCGTCTTCCAAAAGCTGCCATAAACCTTCTCCATGCATCAGTTTGTAGCTGTTTATATTTTTATCAAAGACTCTAATCATAACATCAAGACTGCTGTGATCATCAATAAATCTTCTGAAACTTACCGACAAGCACTCTGCATCATCAGGATGAATCAATCTCATAGCACTATTCAGGATACTATCCCTGTCAATACCTACAATGCTACATAAGCTGTCACTCACAAGCTCAGCTTTGATATTTCCGTCTTTATTTGAGAATAATATATGAGGTATAGCTATTCGCTCAAAAAAAGCACGTTCTTTCATTGATAACATCTTACATATCCTCCATAATATAATGTCTTAAACGTCAATTTTTATATTATTTACAAATCGTACTTTTTCCATTACTCTTGCAGTACTCCTTGTCAAGATAAAGCTTGCTGTCGGCACGCTGCATACACTCAGAAAAAGTATCCTGTCCCCCAAGAAATTCATCAAATCCTATTCCAATTGACAATATATAGGGCTTGTTCTCATCTATACACTTTTGTATAATACATTCTCTGATTTCACTCAGTAGTTCCTTCATTTCGTCTTCTGTTACAGGATGTACGATCAACACAAATTCATCACCGCCGTAACGCCCGAGAAATGTAGGAAAACTGTGATTCTGAAGTGCCGATGTCAAAGAGCCGGCCACAATTATCAAAGCATTATCTCCTTCATCATGACCATATGTGTCATTGATCATTTTGAAATCATTTATATCCATCATTATGACAAAAGTTTTTCGGCCATCTATATTCAGATTTGAACTCTGTGAAACAAAACGTATAAGCTGGCCTCTGTTGTTCAGCCTTGTGAGAGGATCTATAGATATCTGAGCATCCATAGACTGAATATAATAAATAAGCATAAGTATCGTACAGCTGAAACAGAATACCGGAAGCTGGGGCATCAATATAATTTGCGCAAGTCCGGCCACAAGAACCATAATAGGAAAAAGACCTATGTACAAGTGGTTCTTCTTTTCTATCGGATTTTTCTCTCTTATGGCTTTCTTCATTGCATATATGATAGCAGCTATAATATAAATGTATGGAATACTAACAAGATATGCATCATAAAATTTTGTGTTTTTTAAGTTTTCGTCTAAAAGAAGATCAGGTGCAAATATATATGTTATAACAACACCTATAACTGAAACAATAAATGGTATAAGAATTAATATTTTCGTAGTTCGTTTGTTCCTTATCGGTAACTGTTCCACCGTCATTGCATACATTAACCATCTCGATGTGATTACTGTCATAATGAAAAAATTCATAAAATTAGTCGTCAAGACTGTAAATGTATTTACCGGAAATACTCCAGAATCCACGCCTGACCATATTGCATCTGATAAAAAATATAGCATAAACGCTATAAGCGCATGGTCATATTTCAGTTGTTTCTCCTGTTTATCAATGCTTAATCGGTCATGCGCAAGCATGATGCCAAATATTATGCAGCCTACAATATTAGATGTAACATAATAAATAAAATATTCTGACAAAATCCCACCTCCGATCTCTAATTTATTTTACCATTTGTAAATTGGCACTTCAATGTTATATGACAAAAGTTTACAAATCATATGAAAAAACCGGCAATTCATACAAGGCACTGATACCGTTTTTGTATGATTAGTCAACTAAACTTTTTATAATTTGCCTGACTTTATAAAAATACTTTTATGTATCAGAAACCTTAAATCTCAAAATATCGGGGTTAGTTATCTGATAAAGACGAGAGTAGTGTCTTGGATGCGATGCATCTGTATTTATTATCTTAAAGAACAGCAGCTCCCTCACGGGAGCTGCTTCTTTCGTATCGTTATAGGGGGCTTATTTTAACACTTATCAGTATACACCCGATATGTTTTATCGTATGAATTCCGTGCGGAATTTTGTGCGGAATAGGTCTGAAAAATGCCTATTCTACGTGAAAATTATTTCTGAGATTTGAAATAATTTTCAGTTCAAAGTAAAAAAGAAGAATGGCTGAATCCCGCTATTTTACGCGAAACAGCCATTCTCCTGACTCATTATTTTGAGCGGACAGAGAGGGATTCGAATATTTTTAAATGGCTATTTTCGCTATTTATAGCCTTTTATACTTTTCGTGTGGAATAAATGAGTGGAATAGAATTATTCTGAATGAAAACTATTTCTGGTATAGCTGTTCTTTTTCGATTATTGAAATATTGATATTTCCTGCATATTTTGCTTAAATACTATTATAAAAATGAAGACGCCTGTAATTACTGACTCCTTTTTTATTATATCAAAAAGCCCCGAAAAAGTCAATCTGTAAACCTTTTGCAAATCAAATCCCATTGCAATGTATCGCCATTTGCGCTTCACTTCTCATGTGGATATGCCTCAATAAGATTTTTTATGCATACGGATACTAAAACGAAGACTTCTTAGTATAAAGCATAATAAATAATATCTGTTTGCTTTATACGCCTTTTGTATATTTGCACATTATGTTTTTTATTCAGCACAAAATATACTATAAAGTCTCTTGACATACAGCGTAAAATACCATATAATTACGGTGTAATCGTGCACGAAATGTAATACATAATTTTTCAGGAGGTGGAAACCCATGAAGCATAATAAGCTGTTGTCCGGTCTGATAGCTCTCTTTCTGACGGCATCTGCCGTTCCGTATCAGGGAACTGCTGTTCATGACGGCACAAAATATGCTTCTCACAGAGGAGCAGACAAATTCACACTGACAGCTGCGGCGGCAGATAACTGTCAGATATTCCGTGAACAGGATCTGAAGAATTTTCAGAATTATTTGCTCGGAAAAAATACTGATGAAAACCTTGACGGAAAACAGTATGATCTTAATAATGATGGTGTATGGGATGTTTTTGACCTGTGTCAGATGAGAAAAAAGGTCGTATCCCATCAGCAGAGCGGTACATCGGAACTATATATCAACGAAGTATGCTCTACAAACAAAAAATCAATAAAGGCAGCTGATGGAACATCACCCGACTGGATCGAATTGTATAATGCGGGTGACAATGTCTGTGATCTCAGCGGAATCGGAGTTTCAGACGGTGACAAAAACCGTTACAAGTTCACATTTCCACAGGGAACGACGCTTGGCGTCGGTAAATATATCATCATTTTCTGTGATGATACCGACTCAGCAACAGGTGAGCTTCATGCTGCTTTTAAAATTAGCGCAGCAGGAGAAACCATATACCTGACTTCACCTGACGGTACGGAGCTTGACAAGCTTGAGCTCCCTGAGCTTGATACTGATGTTACCTTCGGAAGAACCCCCGACGGCTCTGACAGTCTGGCATTACTGAAGCCCACACCCGGATCTTCTAACAGCTTAGCTGAAGTGGTATACCGTGTTGAAAAGCCTGTATTCTCATCAGAAGGAGGCTTCTATGATTCTGCATTCGATCTTGCTATTTCAGGCAGCAGCGGCTCCACTGTGCTTTATACACTTGACGGTTCGGATCCGCGCACCTCGGGTTCAGCAAAAAAGTATCAGGGAAGTATCAGCATACGCAATAACACCAATGATACCAATCAGCTCGCTTCTATCCGTGATATTTCTCTCAGAGGCTATGAGCCTCCGAATTTCGCAGTGGATAAGGGCATGGTAGTTAGAGCGGTATGCAGGGACAGCAACGGACTTTACAGCGACGTAGCAACAAACAGTTACTTTGTCGGAAAAAACGCCTCATATTACAAGGATATGAAAGTGCTTTCAATCTCCACTGACAGCATTAATTTCTTTGATAAGGAAAAAGGTATATATATGATCGGTGATCAGTATTACCGCTGGAAGAACAGTGGCAGCTTTGATCCCAATCTTGATGTGGGAAGCAACGAAAATCCGACGAATTACAACTCGGAGGGCAAGGAATGGGAGCGCCCCTGCAATATACAAGTATTTGAACAGGGTAAGCTCAAGTTTACAGAAGATGTTGGAGTCCGCATAGCTGGAAACTGGTCTGCCGCATTCCCTCAAAAGAGCATGACGTTCTATGCACGCCGTGACTACGGTGCAAATAAAATACAGTATGATTTCTTCGAGGGCGGTGCCACAGATATTGACGGCGCAAAGATCAAGGAATATAAAAAGGTAACTATCCGAAATGGCGGAAATGCTTATGATAACTGCCGTTTCCGTGATGACCTGAACCAGTCCCTCGCAGAAGGACTATCACTCGGTAAACAGGCAAAGCAGGATTATATTGTCTTCCTTGATGGAGAATTCTGGGGTACCTATTCAATGCAGGAAAAGCTTGACGAGAACTATCTTGAATCACATTATCATGTGGATTCCGACCGTATAACTACTGTAAAGAATGGTTACGAGTATTCGGGACTTGATTCGGCATATCAGGATTTCAAGCAGTTCTGGAACTGGGCTATGTCCGCAAATATGTCAGATCCTTCAAATTATAAAAGGGTATGCGATACTCTGGATATTAACGGCTTGATTGACTTTATCGCTTTTGAAAACTATATCGCAAACTGGGACTGCATTATTAATAGCAATAACTGGATGATATGGCGTTCAGACGAGACCGATAGCTCAAATCCATATATGGATGGTAAATGGCGTTTCCTGCTATTTGATACGGAGTATTCTTCAGGCTATGACGGACAGTGCTCATTCCGCCGTGACTGCTTCAAGGATATGGACAAATCAGGAAAAATCACCAGTATTTCCTCACTATTCAACAAGCTGATGAACAATAACGAATTCAAGCAGCAGTTTTATAGCCGATACAAGGAGATAATGAATGATAACTTCGATAATTCTAAGGTATCAGCAAAGATAGACTCATATGCTGCCGCAACAAAAGATGCTGTTAATGATACTTTCCGCAGATTTGGCATATGTTCAAACTATGACAGTTGCATTAAAATGATCCGCAATTTCTACAAGAACAGAGCGAAATATGCAGAACACCATCTCAATCTCCTCTATGGAATAAATGATAACTGGCAGGACGATCCGAATATGATAGATCAGTTCGGCTGGAGCGTCTGGATGAATGATGGTGTCGGCTCTATCGAGTACAATGATGACGGAAGCATAACTGTCAATGTATCAAAGACAGGGCAGTATGCGCAGGTAAGCAGCAGCACAGTTTCACTTCAGGCAGGAAAGACCTACCGCATGACTTACAAGATCAGTACTTCACAGAACATAAACACTTATACGATGTTCCAGCAGGGCTACGGAGAGTATAAGAGCTATTCCTACCATGAGCATACGTTCACTCCTAACGTTCAGACTATCACTGACACAGTAACTATGACTCAGTCAGATGACAATGTCAAGTTCCTTATCGGACTGGATAAGGGAACCGGAATATATCGTATTTCTGATTTCTCACTTATTTGCATCAATTGATATGAAAAAACGGCACTTCTCTTTCTGAAGTGCCGTTTTTGATGCTATCATTATATTCACTTTTCAATGCAGATCGTTACAACTAACTTGAACTGGAACTCCAAGTAGTCATCATGGAAACAATATTTTTATTACTTACAAGAACAACAGCTCCCTCACGGGAGCTGTCTTCTTAATAACGTTATACCACCTTTATGTCGTGTGAATTTCGTGTGAATTCGTGTGAAAACCCCCTGTTATTTCTTCACACGAAACTGTAAAAATGCATTTAAAACTGTTTTATACAGGCAAGAGAAAAGCCTGTATTTCGGTGTTTTCCTCGAAATACAGGCTTCTTTAAAAGAGCGGACAGAGAGGGATTCGAATATTTTTAACGCACTGTTTTTTGCCTATTTATAGCCTTTTATAATTTTCGTGTGGAATAAATGAGTGGAATAGGAGTATTCTGAATGAAAACCATTTCTGATATAGCTATTTCTTTTCAATTATTGAAATATTGATAGTCCCTACATATATTGCTTAAATACTATAATAAATATTAAGGAACTAGCGGTAATTGACTCTCCTTCCCTTTCAATAAAGTGTCGCTTTTATTTGTAATATGCCATAAGTATAAAAATCGAATTATATGACATACTCTATCTTGTCAGACACAAACTGCTTTAATGAATTCTGCTTAAAGTACGGTAGAATACACTCAAATGCCTCCGTCACATACGGTTCAAGGTCATACATTTCAAAGTGGCTAACTTCAGGAACGACAAACATTTCTTCATATGTTGTACATTATTGTTTCTGCATATCTGACAGATCACGCCTTCAAACTGTTCAGCATTTTTACAAATCCCGGATCATCGTGATTTACTATCTCGCTGTGACCAAGGTCAAACTCTGCGATCTTCTGCATATCCTCATCGGTAAGTGTGAAGTCCCAGATGTCGATATTCTGCTCCATACGCTCTACATGAACAGACTTCGGCAAAATGGATACACCACGCTGTGTGTTCCATTTCAGTGCGATCTGAGCAGCGGTCTTGCCGTACTTACTGCCAATTTCCGAGAGAACAGGGTGAGAGAAGATGCCGTGCTTACCCTCGGCAAGCGGTCCCCACGCCTGCGGTGCAACGCCGTATTCCTTCATTGTCGCAAGGGCATTTTCCTGCTGGAAGAACGGGTGAAGCTCTACCTGATTTACCGCAGGAATGATATCCACATTCTCGCAGAGATTTGCAAGGATAGCAGGATAGAAATTGGAAACGCCGATTGCTTTGACGATTCCCCCTTGCAATATACGGAAAAGGCGGTATTGGTAAATCAACTACCACTCAGAATCTCACAGCAGGACTTGTTGAACGAGGTAACAAGGTAATGGTTGTTGGCTGTGATCCGAAAGCTGACTCAACAAGACTTCTTCTCGGCGGACTTGCACAGAGAACGGTTCTTGATACTCTCCGTGAAAGTGGCGAGGATATAGAGCTTGAAGACATACTCAAGGAAGGCTACGGTGGCACACGTTGCGTTGAATCAGGCGGTCCCGAACCAGGCGTAGGCTGCGCAGGACGCGGTATCATAACATCTATCGGACTTCTTGAACGTCTCGGAGCTTATACCGGCGACCTCGACTATGTATTCTATGACGTTCTCGGCGACGTTGTATGCGGAGGTTTCGCAATGCCTATCCGTGAGGGAAAAGCAAAGGAAATTTACATCGTCGCAAGCGGCGAAATGATGGCTCTTTACGCGGCAAATAATATCTCAAAGGGTATTGCAAGGTATGCAAAGCAGGGCGGTGTTCGTCTCGGCGGTATAATCTGCAACAGCCGTAATGTTGACCGTGAGCGTGAACTTGTAGCGGCTTTTGCAAAGGAACTCGGTACACAACTGATACACTTTGTTCCTCGTGACAACGAGGTACAGAGAGCAGAGATTCACAAAAAAACAGTTATCGACCACAAGCCTGATGCAAAACAGGCTGACGAATATCGCGAGCTTGCAAAAAAGATAGAGGAGAACACACAGTTTGTTATACCGAAGCCCCTCTCTCAGGAGCGACTTGAAGAAATACTCTTTGAATACGGACTTTTTGATTCTATCAAGGAAAGTAATTATCACATCTGAGGTGTTCCATGAAAATAGATATCGACAAAGTTGAAACGGTAACTCCTAATACACTTATAGGCGATCTTGTGCTCTTTCACCCAGAGACTGCCGAACTGCTTTTCAGTATAGGTCTACACTGTCTGGGATGTCCCTCGTCGGGAGTTGAGACTATAAGCGACGCAGCGACTGTTCACGGGCTTGATGCAGAAAACCTCGTTGCACAGCTTAATACTATAATCAAATCTGACAGCATATAGCCTGTTTTTATGGCTTCCGATCAATCATTCGGATTGGACAAACCATAAAATACAGGTTATAATATATACATACCACACAGGAAAGGAGCTGTACAAATGGTAACAAGTAAGAAATCCATTCAGCACATTTTCCGCTCAGTGCTCATTTGTACAGAGCGGATGTGGAAAGCAGGACGATGTTGAACTGAACGTTCTTAAATGACCTTCCGTAATAATATGTGCCATAAGAAATATAAAAAGGTTTTGGTTATGATGATAAAAAGTTCCATTAGCTTGCTGAGAAAGCTGTTTAAAAATGATATGTATTTCATTAGTACAGAAACAGGGAATGTGGTGTTTCATCCCCAAACAGTTTCTATAGATGACGTCATAACTGATACTGAAGAAGGATAAAAAATCCGCCCGAGCTTTAATTAGGTTCGGGCGGATTTAGCTGCAATATTGAAAATGATATGCAGGTCGATTTTTCCTACACTTTTCCCACGGTACTGAGAATTTTACTCCAAAGGCGTTCATCGAGTCAGAATTTAAAATCCCCGTAAAATCGAAGTAAAATTATACTTTATCGACATGAGCAAAACCGTGGAATATCCGTACTGATAGGCTTGTGGATCAGAAGACCGTGAGTTCGAATCTCTTTTTCCACACTCATGAAACAGGCACTTCCGAGAAATCAGAAGTGCTTTTTTAGTTATCCCCACTAACTTTCCATACCACCTGGTCAAGTTAAAAATGATATAATAAGGGAAATACAAAAAAGGGATTTCTGTTTCCGGACTAAAGTAATCTTTGGCATACTTCCTCTTTCAGCCACTTATATACGAATACGTCCCCGCAACTGCGGGGACATTCAGTTTACTTTTTATAGTAGTCCGAATACTGAACGACAATACGGTTTTCGGGGTGAGTGTCAAATGTGTACAGGAATAATATGAACAGCCATTCAAGGGGCTTCATTACAAAATAAACTACATCAGCACGGGTGCGGGTAGTTATGTATTTTGAGACAGGATAACCGTGCTTATCGTAGAAGCCGCGGACAATCCTGTGGAAGCGGGGCATTCTTTCCATTATAAGATCCTCAAAGGCATTGGAAACAAGCAGCTGACGATTGACAACTATAGTCTCACCTCGGCGTTTTCCGTAACGTACAGGCTTGACTATTTTTTCATGTCCCCCTGCGGCAACAGTGCAGAGATAATGCCCTTTATAGTCGATAGGAGGAGGCGGTATCTGCTTAGAAAACGTCCAATCTGCCGTCATGGTAAATGCCTTTATTACACCGTCAGGTCCCTGTCCGAGAATAACATATAATATTATTAAAATAAGTACGGCAGGAAGTATCATAAGGAAGTGAAAAGCAGTAAGAGTAGCTGCGCTTGTCAGTTTTGCTTCAAGCTTCTCAGCTATTTTAAAGCGGTATACCGTATCATGGTTCTCCTTGTATTCAAGGTATGCCATGATATATCTCCTTGTAAGTTTTGCTGTTACTATTATTAAATTGACAAGATAAAATGCGAGAGGAATTATAAATACAGAGTAATTGATCGAAAATTGGATTATAACGAAGCTAAACAATATCTCTCCGAGAGCAGTAAATCCAAAGCATAGAGCCTGAGGTAAGGGTGAGATCTTTTCTGCGTTAAAAGAAGCGATGACTGTCAGTGAAACAAGTGCAATAAACAGCGTTATTTTTACTGTAATCCCGTATTCGCTGTGCAGCACGTTATGAAAATATCCCACATATGCAGGTTCATCGTAATCAATTGAGATAGTTCTGAAGCCTATTAGAAATAAATCAGTCCATAAATAGGAAAAAAGTGCGCCCAGAAGAATAACTGCCATATCATTTTTCCTTTCAGAAACCTTATGATATTTGTGAGCAGATCTCTCCTCAAAGGTCATATGAGGATACTTGAATGCAAAATAGCAGTTCCTTATGCAAATGATCATCGGGAAAAACAAAAATATTCCAAAGAAGAAAATATAAAATAACAGGCTCTGAAGCATAACAAACGACCTCCTTTATCTTGCTTACATTATATCATGCAATATATTATTTGTCAATATTAATTTATCGATTTTCGATATTTTATTTCTGTATTTAAAAACGAGCATATTTTGTAAAAATAGTCACAGGATCTATTTGATCCTGTGACTATTTAACTTTTTCTAAGCTGAAAAACATTACGCAACTGCGTGGGGGACTGTTTTACTCTTCGTTGCTGCTATCAAAAATGGCGGTAAATCATCTGATGATGTATTCCGTCATTCCTTCACGATTACAGCTATAGCACAGGGCATTCTTCCGTTCACAACGTGGTATTTCACATTTTTATATCCCATATCTGAAAAAAATTTCTTGTAGCAATCCATATCAAACTGCTTTTTGAAATCAGCTCCCAGCATTTCAATAATCCTGACTGCCAGCTTTCCTGATTTTCTTGTCATATTGATGTATGTTGGGATAATGATCTTACCGCCCTGCTTTACTACCCGTTCAAGCTCGTGTAAAGCCTTTTCAGGTTCATCAAGCAGGTGTATGACATTTCCTGCAATTACCTTATCAAAGCTTTCATCTTTGTATTTCAAATTCGTTATGTCAGCTCTTCTGAAAGTAACATTTTGATACATATGGCACTTTTTTTCAGCTTGCTTTAACATTCCGACAGCGTAATCGGTTGCAATAAGATTTCGACATTTTTGCGCTATATAAATGCTAATAGCACCTGTTCCGCAGGCACATTCCAGTACATTATCTGAAGGCTCTATCATTTCAGCGACCTTTGCTCCTGTTCCCGTAAAAACTTTTCTGTTGTAAATAGTTTCAAACAGGTCATAGATTGGTGAGATCTTGTCCCAGAATACCTTTTTGCTCATGGCAACAACCTCCTGTAAAATTCATTCCGCAAAATGAACATATGAACATCTATTCATATTTTATCATTTATTCTGTAATTTGTCAATAGGCATTTTATATCAATTTCTCCGGCGCTCAAAAAAAGAAAAGATAGTACAGATTCAATGTATTAACAGGTATTTTCCTATACCTCGCTTTATAACGTGACTAATCCCCTGTCGACACCTGATAAAAATGCGCTCTCACTATGGAGAGCGCATCTTTATATTCATTACTTTTAAGTAATCAGTTTTTCCGTCACTGAAACAACAAAAGCTTTCTCATCATAACCATGTCAAACATGTCTGTTATGCCGTCCTCGCACAGGTCTCCTGCCTGCCAGTCTTCAAGCTGAGCTCCCGGCTTTGCCAGAAGCCAGTTCTGCATCACAACAAGGTCTGCAACGTTAAACTGCTTGTCAGCATTGACATCGCCGCGTATACCTTCCTCTTCGGGCTCTTCCCTGCCGCTGTAGCTTACAGCAGGCTCATCGGCAGCACTGCTGCTTAACTGAATATAGTCCACAGCGCCTTTGAAGCTCTTTCCGATAACTGCGCGGTCATCGGCAGAAGCACTCATAACCGACTGCATATCCAGGGTAAGCGTGCTGCTTGCCGCCTCCCTGTCGTTTATCAGCAGGCTGCCTTTGCCGTTGATGATACGGACAGTGATCTTGCTCCACTCTCCCTTTGAAAGAGGAGCAGAAGCCGTTAGTTTTTCGGTGATTTTTCCGTCTGTGAGAATAAGCTCCGCAGTTCCTTTTTCATTGCACGGAGTAAGTGAAACGCATGCTTTATCATCACCAAAGTGAAGTATCTCCTGACCATTGCCTCCGCCCTTCCAGAGAACTCCTATACTCAGCTGAATATCTCTGGTCTGAAGCAGTGACGTATCAAAAAGCAGACAGTCCTCACTGCCGCTGAAGTTAATAACACCCTTGGCTGAGGTACGCTCCGAAGCCCACTCTGCACCAAGCTGACGGGCATATGTGGCGGTATATTCATCCTTTGCCCAGTACTGAGAAGCTTCTCCGAAGTCATAGCCTGCGATGTAGTTCTTAGGCGCTGAATGCTGACCGGAGTCGTCAAGCCAGCCGAAGTTCACACCGCCGCTGACCGCCTTATCGTTGCTGTAGTCGCCGTCGAGAATCGCACTTCCCGTATATGCCGAGCTGCCGTAAAGATAAGCCATTCCCTTTGCTGCTGCATTATCGGACAGCTTTACCGCATCGGCAATATATGCCTTTTGCAGTACCTTTGCATTATCCGAAACGGAGCATGTGCCTGTAACAACGGCACTGCCGCTTACTGCAGCATTTCCGCTTATGCTGATACTTCCCTGTTTCCAGCCGTTATCGTAGTACCAGCCACCTCCGTCAACTACCGCATGACCGCTGATAACTGCGTTATCCTGTGCAGTTACGCTGTTTGCCACAACTGCATGATCCTCAACGCGGACGTTTCCGGAGAGCTTTGCATTTCCAAGCACCATAGCGTCAGATCCAACATATACCGAATCAGCCACCTTTGCACTGTCAGCTACCCAGCCGCCGCCGTTAGAATGAATATGTCCCTTGCCCTTGTAATAGCCGCCGCTTTGACGGACATCGGCGCCGCCGAGCTTCACCTCATATGGATAGCGCCTGCGCTCAGTGCCATCTCTGTACGGCGAGTCCTTTTCCTTGTGGAAGGCATTTACTCTCACCAATTTTGCGGGCATAGCAGTAACTGTAAGGTACGCAGATACAGCCCCCTTTGCAGATACGCTCGCCTTTTGTCCGCTTTCAAAAAGCTCTGAATAGCTCTCCTTTCCATTTGCGTCAACGGTAACGATACAAGCCTTCCAGCCTGCATTGCTGTCATTTGAGATACCGCGGAGTTCTGCTGAAACAGTATCACCTGTGATATTCAGCGGTATAATATTGATACCGCCCTGCATGGGAGCTTCCTCCTGAGGCACCTGAAGCCAGCCACTGCCGTAGTCCTGCAAAACGGTGTAGTACAGATTCCAGAAAAATGGAGACTCTGCCAGCTTCTTGTGAAATTCCGCATTGTAAGCCTCTTTTGCGCCGAAATCAAAGGTCGCCATTCGCTTTGCATAGTTTCCGAAGATAGTCTGAGCATCTGAACCGAAAAGCCTCGTGATAGTATCGAATGGGTATTCATCGGGCTTTGCTTCGGAGATGATACGCTTTACAGCCTTTACTCCGAGCCCATCAATATTATCGGGATTGTAGGAGAGGTAAACCAGAAACGGCCATACTTCATAGTAGTTCCTGCCATGGGGAATGGTGAGGCTGAGATTGCGGAGATATGGCTCGAACCAGCAGGTCCTGACATCACCGCTGTAATAATCGCTCCCTATGTACATCTCACGGAACCAGTTGGCAAGAGACTCCCACCACGCTCCGGTTATCTCCTGATCAACCCATGCCTTCTGCTGCATAGTCACAACATGACCAAATTCATGGGCGATGGTAAGCTCGTCCAGCATTGCGTCAGGACTGATTATCTCAATGCCGTATCCGTCCTCTGAGCTCATAAACGCCCAGCCCTCAGGATATTTGTCCAGCCCCGTATTTGTCAGATAGACGTTGGTCTTATACTTCTGAGAGCTCTTTCCATAGATGTCAACGTTCATATTCTCCATGCCCAGATACTCGCCGTAGCATTTCCACAGCTGCTCATAGTTGGCGAGATTGCGCTTAAGAAAAGCCTCGTTGACCTGCCCGGTGATGTCATTGTTGCCGTAGAAGATGACAAAATGCTCCGACTCAGCATAATTGGCTGTCTGGCAATAGCCCCACTTGTCGAGTATCTTGTACTCCTCCGCAGCAGCAGTGTGCGGTACACAGCTCAGCATTGAGGCTTCCACAGCCACTGACACCAGTAAAGATGTGAGCTTTTTCATTGTATCCCTCCTTGATATGATTTTCCGTTCAACGTTTTCTTCATTATGCCATATAAGCGAAGCGTATATGGTTTAATCGCCCGATTGCAGAGAGCAAATCTCTGATTTGCATTCATTATATCTTATAAAGTCATTATACCATATAATCCTGAAAATATCAAACCGACAATGAACTATGTTTAAGTTGATTCGCCATGGCCAGCATCCAAAATTACGATTGGTACTACCTTTTCGGCATCTGTAACAGATACCGAAATTGCACCGTTTTCTGCTCTTTCAGCAATACGTGAAGCTCCGTACAGTGTGAACAGCGCACAGCCGCACAGAAGTGCTCCGCTGACTATCTTTTTATGTGTCTTTCTCATATCTTATTCTCCTTTTGCGATATTTAGTCAGTGAATTATATGAGAAAAACTCATTATATATGCAAAATCTCCGGCCATGTGGCCGGAGATTTATAAATATCAACCTAAAACTTTGAGTTTACCTAAGAGATAAAGCTGTATACGTTGTGCATCATTTACCGTCAAACCATTTCCATCTGTATCTGCATATTTAAATCCTTCTGAAGTTATATGACTTGGATCGGTTCCATTTACTCCGTACTTATTCGGATTTGCAAGTGCCTGCATTATAAGTACAGCATCAGACATATCTATTTCACCATCTCCATTAGCATCACCATATATGTGTTCTTCAACAGCAGGGATTACTCTCTTTGCATTGTAAAGAGGTTCATTTTCTGTTTCTAATGCATGTTCAGTAATACCTTTCCATATTTCGTCAGGTCCACCATAATATACATTCTTCAAAGCTATCATATCATGAGTTGCATGCTGCCCCACAGAAATCAATTCAGATGGAAGTTCAAGATCTGTTACATTTCGGAAGTCATTAAAAGCATTCTCAGGAATTGTATCTCCACTAAGCACAGTAACCTTTGTTAGCCCATCAGGAATAGAACGAGCACCATAATCAAAAACATCTCCGATTATATCTTCATATACAAATGTAAATGAAGGCACTATCAATTCTTCCATAGATTTTGCACCATATAGCCATCCTGATGTTCTGCTTTCTTTATCGATATTGGCATGTATTTCTGCTTTTTTTATATTCGGGCAATATGCAAATGCCCCACTTCCTATATATGTGACTGTATCAGGAATATATAAACTTGTTATTGAATCACACCACATAAAAGCACTTCTTCCGATGCTTTTCACTTTACTTCCCAAGACTAAATCACCAATTTCAAGCTTATCACATCCTGTAAATGCACTATCACCTATATATGTGACATTTTTAAAAAGATCAGAAAACGAATAATCTTCGCCATCAACGCATTTAATCTCACATAGTTTTTTCAGGCCATTGAACGCATCATTTCCAATTTTTTCTATGTTTGAAGGAATAATCAGAGTTAGCTTAATGACATTACCCGAGTGGAGGCTTTAACTATCATTCTGTCGGCAAATCTATAAAAGTAGGCTCATGCTTAGCTTCGCGGACGTATCTCATCATATCATCACGGAGCAGGCGGACTGTTGAAGTGTTGATGCCTGGGTGTCCGCAGATGTATTCGTCCTTCATCAGGTCATTATCTATTACAAGCTGAATGTTGTTGTCTGTATCAAATATAAGCTCCAACGCTGATACAGAGCCAGGGATAGTATGGAGATACTCCTGCATCTTGTCCGCTTCTGCAAATGATAGGCGAGCGCAGTTCAGCTGCGATGTCAGGAACTTGGTCTTGAATGGCTTATCACCTGGCATAAGGAGCATATAGAAGCTTGTCTTCTGACGGTTACAAAGAAACAGATTCTTACATATCTGAGCTCCAAGTACCTTCTCAATAGCCAGACAATCTTCCATAGTATCAGCGTGGTCGTGGTCAGCACGCTTATAATCCATACTCAGAGCGTCAAGCTTATCGTATATAGCTATTTCAACTTCAGAGCGCCGCTCGGTAGGTCTGCCTGCATAAAGTGTATTATCAATATTCATTTATTTATGCTCACTCCATTATATATCATTCACTTGTGACTACCTCTCCGGTCCATTCTATTATGCCGCCGAATTCGTAGATATGCGTATATCCCATATCAGCCAGCTTCTGCGAAGCCTGTTTACTTCGATTGCCGCTTCGGCAGTATATCAGAATCACTTGATTGAAGTCAGGTAATTTCTCAGGCTGTTCCGTACCTATAGATTCGTTCGGTATCAGTATTGCACCGGGGATATGACCGCTGTCGTACTCGTCCTGCCGCCGCACATCGACTATAACAAGCTTGTCATCTGCCGCCATCATTTCCTTTGCTTTTTCCTGCGTTATATGATTATAGCCTGCTTCGGTTTGTGATGTATTGACCTGACTTTTATTATCAGTGGTAGTTAAAGTGGTAGTAATAGTTGATGACGCAGCAGTCAGAACAGCCGTAGTTGTCGTGACTGCAGTTGTTTCATTATCGGAAAGCTTTTCAACACCCAGAATAAATCTTTGCAGACATACAAGATCGGCTACATTGACCATTCCGTCACTGTTTACATCGGCTCTGTAAAGATATGAGCCTTTGCCTGCCAATAGATCAAGGATAATTCTTCTGAGAGGTATAATATCGAAAACGTCGACGATACCGTCCTTATTTATATCGCCTTTTTCATATTCCGAATCACTTCCCTCTTCTATCAGCTTATTCATATAGGATCGAACCCCTGCATTGGCTACATAAGCATTATCAAAGTAAAAATCTGTATCGCTTTCCTTTGTTTCAATGCGTATAGTTGTCTTATATGCATTCTCGGGAATGGTATATGATACGGCCGAAAGATCTGCCCATTCGCCTTTGCGTGCTGAAACAACAGCAGCTTCATCAAAGTGATCTGCGCCTTCCTCATCTTCATACATGACTGTCAGGACAAAATCTACTGATTCTTCCGTGTCCTGCATTACCGCTGCACCAAAACCGATTTTGTCCCCTGATGAAAAATTGCTTGAAATAGGAAGATCAACTCCGTCCCATTCTTCAACTCTATCAGATACAAGCAGGCAATTGTCACCTTTAATGCCGCTATAACCGTTTTCGGCTACAGACAGATCGCATTCATGATAAGATGACCAGTCAATAATCTTATCCGAATCAAAATTATATATATGATAATATCCATTGGAGTCCATAAAATTTAATCGAGGATTCTTAACATATGGACCATATCTGAGTATCTGTGCGTGTCCCGAACCCATAGGAGACGTATATATCCTCTTTACGTTTGCAGAGCCGCTGGATCTATAATTCCCGATATACAGAAGATTTCCATAAAGCTTTCCTGACATATCAACTCCCAGTTGGCTGAATGCTTCAAAGTGTTCGTAAATATCAACATCGCCTTTAATATAGTTTCTCTGATTATTTTTGGCACAGTTCTCGGTACATACGCTCCAGTATCTTGGATATGACAAGGTACCGTCAAAGCTTCCCATATTATACACGTTCTGTTTATACAGATCGTAAGTCTTGTTATCGACGTAATATGATCCACACTCTTCAATGTCCTGCGGCAGAGACCAGTTTCCATAGCCTTCTACGATAATATATTCTAAAAAAGGATTGTTTGTCCAGCCGCGTACTCCAATGAAAGAATTACCTTTGGGAAAAAATTCTGCTTCATAACCCAGTGATCGTTCATCTGTCAGAAGATACTTGTAATTCTGTTTTCTATCATAGTATTTTCCCATACTGAATGTACAGCTTTCAACATTTTCCCATGAACAAGTAAATGCTCCCTCATCAGGTTCAAACGTGATCTTTCCTTGATAGTTCTGATTCCACATCTCATAATCAAAGGAACCTATGCAGCCTTTTTCCAGCTGATCAACAGCTGAGGCTGAAAACGGAACGCAAAAAGATAATATCACAGCGGAAACAGTCAGACCTAATGCCCTTTTAATTGTATTACCAATCATTTATATCACTCCCTCAGAAATAATCATTTCACCAGAATTCTATATCTATTCTTTTATTATACACATATCTCGCTAAAAAGCAAGCCGTTTTTTGTTGAGTAATATATAAATATGCTAACTTTACAATACAAATCCTCATACCTAATTTCTATGCTCATAGATCAAAACAGGCCAAAGAAACCAGCTCCGAATGGAGCTGGTTTCTTGTTGTAACGTTATAATGCCTTTAAGCTTGTTAAGGTATTCCTTGATGATAAATAAAGTATTATAGACACTTAATAGTATACACCCAATATTTTATTCTTGTGAATTCCGTGCGGAATTCTGTGCGGAATAGGTCTGAAAAATGCCTATTCTACGTGAAAATTATTTCTCTAACAGGAAAAATCTTTCAAGTCAGAACATAAAAGAAAAATGACTGAATCCCGCTATTTTACGCGATACAGCCATTTTCCTAACTCATAATTTGAGCGGACAGAGAGGGATTCGAATATTATTAAATAGCTATTTTGGCCTATTTATAGACTTTTATAATTTTCGTGTGGAATACTTGTGTGGAATAGAATTATTCTTATTGAAAGTTATTTCCTCTATAGTTATTTTCTTTCAATTATTGAATTATTAATTGTCTCCTCATATCTTACTTTAATACCATGATTAATTTTGAATTCCAACTATTACTTGCTCCTCTTCCCTTTCAATAGCATATTTTTTTCATTGCATTGCTTCAAAACTTCTAATGCAATGTATTTGAAACAGATGTTATATGTGTCAATAGGCCAAAGTCTTATGGCACATTCAAAAAGCGTTTCAAATTCATGTTTTTTTATCATTTGAAACGTTGCCAATAAAGGGGACTCCTTAATTATACTTTTGCTCGTAATATCTGTGGAGATGGTTGAAGGTGTTTGGAGAAGTCCAATTGTATTATTGATAATGATGTTGAAATTGAATTCAAATAGAAGAATAGTATTGCACCAGTCAAAAACTCATTCCATACAAGTATTCCATACGAAAAAACAAAAGGCTATATATAGGCGGAAACAAGGCTTTATAAAAATTCGAATCCCTCTCTGTCCGCCAGAATGGTAAAAGAAAAAGGTTGAATCGCATATGATAATGCGGTTCAACCTTTTTCTTTTTATACAGTCAATTACCGTCATCAATTCGTCTGAGAAAACATCATCCATAGTCAATATAGACAAATCGTGCAGTCATTTGTTGTTTATCTACACAGATATTTACTGCCGATGAATGTTTTTGATTGAATTCTCTTGACTATTTTGACACTTGATGATATAATTCAATCAACATCAATCATATTCATTCACATTCACTCATAAATGTTCGTTTGATAATGATACTATTAAATATTCAGGACGGGGATAATTTTGCTTACAGAAGAAAGACATCAGATGATACTTAATGCACTCGACGGCAAAAATGCCGTTACGCTCAGTGAGCTTTGCTCATTACTCGGCGCTTCTGCATCTACCGTGAGGAGAGATCTTAATCACCTTGCAGAACGCGGACTGCTTATCAAGATACACGGCGGTGCTATGCCCTGCATTGACAAATTCAGCTTCGGAGAACAGAATATTGAAGAAAAATCTCATCTTTATAATGATGAAAAGACTGCTATAGCTAAGTATGCAGCTTCACTGATAGAAGACGGTGATTTCGTATTCATTGACGCCGGAACAACAACTGAAAAAATGATAGACTATATCTCTGCAAAAAACGTCACATTTGTTACCAATGCCTTTGTTCACGCAAAAAAGCTTGCACAAAGAGACTTCAAAGTTTTCCTCCCAGCCGGTGAGATAAAGCTTACAACAGAAGCGATCGTCGGCGCAGAGTGTGTCAGCAGTCTTCAGGCTTACAACTTCACAAAAAGCTTCATCGGAGCAAACGGAATCTCACTTTCTGCCGGAGTTTCCACTCCCGACAGAAATGAGGCGAGCATAAAGGCTGAGGTGATCAGACACAGCAGGAACGCATATATCCTTTCGGATCATTCCAAATTCGATCAGATTACCTCAGTAACTTTCACGGATCTTGATAAGGTCATAATAATCACTGATAAACTCAGTGATAAAAAATATCTGACAGCTGCAAATATCAAGGAGGTGATGTAGTTGGTATACACTGTAACATTCAACCCTGCCATCGACTATGTTGTACACACAGCTGAAATGAGGCTTGGCGAAGTTAATCGTTCATCATCGGAGGAAATGTACTTCGGCGGCAAAGGAATAAATGTGTCAATAGTTCTGAATGAGCTTGGTACACCGTCCATTGCTCTGGGCTTCACCGCAGGCTTCACAGGCGAGGCTATCGAAAACGGTATCAAGGCAATGGGCATAAAATCAGATTTCGTAAGACTGAAAACCGGCAACTCCCGGATCAATGTCAAGATCAAAGCCGGCGAAGAAACCGAACTCAACGGTCAGGGGCCGCACATAGACGACGAGGCGCTGGAAGCACTTTTCGTAAAGCTGGACAAGCTGTCAGACGGTGATACGCTCGTGCTTGCAGGCAGTATCCCTTCCAGTCTTCCATCGGACATCTATGAGAGGATCATGCAGAGACTTTCGGACAGAAAGATCAGGACAGTTGTTGACGCCACAAATGACCTTCTGCTCAACGTTCTGAAGTACAAGCCCTTCCTCATCAAGCCAAATAATCATGAGCTTGGTGAGATGTTCGGAGTAACCCTCTCGGAAGATGAAGAAATAGAGCGCTATGCCCGAAAACTGAAAGACATGGGAGCTATAAATGTTCTGATCTCAATGGCTGGTGACGGAGCTATGCTTATTGACGAGAACGGTAAATGCCACCGCTGCGGCGTCTGCAAGGGAAAAGTCAGAAACTCGGTCGGTGCAGGAGATTCCATGGTAGCAGGTTTTCTGACCGGAGCTCAGAACGGCGACTATGAATACGCATTAAAGCTCGGTACCGCCGCAGGAGGAGCCACAGCTTTCTCAGACGGACTGGCAGTAAAAACCAAGATCGAAGAGCTGCTCGCTCAGCTCTGATATTACAACAGTAAGGAGGAATAGCTCATGAGAATTGTAGATCTGCTCAGCAAAAATAGCATCAAGCTAAACGCTTCCCCAAAGTCAAAATCCGAAGCTATCGATATGCTTATAGACCTTCAGGTAAAAGGCGGAAATATCGCCGATAAGGAAGCTTATAAAAAAGGCATCATCGCAAGAGAGGAAAAAGGTTCGACCGCTGTTGGCGAAGGAATTGCAATACCACACGCCAAAAGCGAAGCTGTAAAGGCTCCATCACTGGCGGCAATGACAGTTCCGGATGGAGTTGATTACGAAGCCCTTGATGATGAGCCCTCAAATCTGCTGTTTATGATAGCAGCCCCCAATGACGGAGATGTTCATCTTGAAGTTCTGTCCAGACTTATGACTATACTCATGGACGAGGCTTTCAGAGACGACCTTCTGAAAGCCAAGGACGCTGATGAGTTCCTGAAGGTCATCGACGAAATGGAGAAGGAGAAATATCCCGACGAACCTGCTGCTGAAGAAAGATCCGAAAACGGATATAAAGTTCTTGCGGTAACCGCCTGCCCGACGGGTATTGCCCACACCTATATGGCTGCCGAGGCTCTTGAAAAAGCAGGCAAAAAGCTGGGTATCTCTATTAAAGTTGAGACAAACGGTTCCGGCGGCGCAAAGAACCTCCTCACTGAGGAAGAGATCGACGCCTGCGACGGTATAATCGTAGCTGCCGACAAGACTGTCTCTATGGCGCGTTTCAACGGCAAAAAAGTCATAAAGACCAAGGTATCAGACGGTATAAAGATACCCGAGGAGCTTATAAACCGCATCGAAGCAGGAGACGCTCCCGTATATCATCATGAGGGCGAAGCCGACAGCAGCTCATCGAACACATCTGACAGCGAAGGCTTCGGAAGAAAGCTTTACAAACACCTCATGAACGGCGTTTCAAATATGCTGCCCTTCACAGTTGCGGGAGGCATTTTTATCGCGATAGCCTTCCTGATAGACTCCTTCGGAGGCGCTCCTCAGGACGGTGATTTCGGTTCCCACCTTGCAGCTGCGGCATGGTTCAAGACTATCGGAAACTACGCTTTCCAGTTCATGATACCTGTGCTTGCAGGATATATCGGACTCAGCATCGCTGACCGCCCCGGCTTCCTTGTCGGTATGGCAGGAGGTGCAATGGCAGCCGCAGGTGCAACCTTTGCATCTCCGGGAGGAGACGTTCCCTCAGGCTTCCTCGGTGCGCTGCTGGCGGGCTTTATCGGCGGATACCTCACACTTTGCCTGGAAAAGGCGTGCAATAAGCTGCCCAAGGCTCTCAACGGTATCAAGCCCGTACTCATTTATCCTCTCGGAGGACTCGCCATTGTCGGCATCATGATGTGTGCAGTCAACCCTGTAATGAGCATTCTCAACGACGGTCTCTCCAACTTTCTCAACAGCATGGGCGACTCGAGCAAGGTCCTCCTTGGCTGCATACTCGGAGGTATGATGGCTATAGACATGGGCGGTCCCTTCAACAAGGCAGCCTATGTATTCGGCGTTGCTGCTATCTCTCAGGGCAACTTCAATATCATGGCAGCAGTAATGTTAGGAGGTATGGTCCCCCCTATCGCTATAGCACTGGCTACCACATTCTTCAAAAACAGATTTACCGAGGAGGAACGCAAGAACGGTCCCGTCAACTACATTATGGGACTCAGCTTCATAACAGAAGGCGCTATCCCCTACGCCGCAGCTGACCCTGCAAGAGTGATCCCCTCCTGTATCGTAGGTGCGGCAACAGCAGGCGGCATATCAATGGCATTCGGCTGTACGCTCAGAGCTCCTCACGGCGGTATATTCGTATTCCCTGTGGTAGGACACCCTCTCCAGTATGTTATAGCACTTGCCATCGGCTCAGTAGTTGGAATGTTAATGCTGGCTCTGCTCAAAAAGAAGCATCCTCAGAACGCATAAAACAAATCATTATTATAAGGAGTGAAAATTTATGGTATCAAAAAAGGTAACTATCGTAAACGCAGAAGGTATGCACATGAGACCAGCAGGTATGATCGCAAAGGCTGTCAAGGCTCATTCAGACAGCGAGGTCATTCTCAAAGCCAATGATAAGGACATCAAGGCTAAAAATGTCATGCAGATCATGGCAGCCGGACTCAAAAAGGGCACCGAAGTGGAAATAGTCGTTAACGGCGGTAACGAGCAAGCAGTTCTTGATGAACTCGCTGCAATGTTCGAGAACGGTTTCGGCGAATAATTCCAAACGAAAATGGGACGGCATCACTGCTGTCCCATACCTTTAAAGGAGGTGCATCAATATGACCATTTTCAAAGGCAAGGGAGTTTACGGTGCTGTAGCTATCGGTAAGATCTCTGTTTTCAAACGAAGGGACACAACTGTAAAGCGAATACACGTCAGCGATACAGCTGCCGAGAAGAAAAGACTGGAAGCCGCAAAGGAAGCGGCAACAGCTCAGCTTCAGGAAATATATGACAAGGCACTCAAGGAGGTCGGTGAGCAGAATGCTCAGATCTTTGAGATACACATGATGATGATCGAAGATGACGATTACAACGAGTCCATCGAAAGTATTATCGACACTCAGTCTGTCAATGCAGAATATGCAGTCTCGGTGACCGCCGATAACTTTTCAGAAATGTTCGCGTCTATGGACGATGCCTATATGCAGGCGCGCTCCGCAGACGTAAAGGATATATCAAATCGCATTATCGCCTGCCTTTCAGACGACGGTTCTCAGGAGAACAGCAGCGACGAAAAAGTGATAATCTGTGCAGACGATCTGGCTCCCAGCGAAACCGTTCTGCTGGACAAGAACAAGGTCCTCGCTTTTGTTACATCTCACGGCTCTTCAAATTCTCACACAGCTATACTGGCAAGGAATATGAATATCCCTGCCGTTATTGGTGCAGGTGATGATTTTCTCTCAGCTGTGTCAGACGGTATGTTTGCCGCAGTTGACGGATATACCGGTGAGGTATTCCTCTCTCCTGACACCGAGGCTCTCAAAAAACTCGAAACGAAGCAGAAAGAGGACGAGGAAAAGAAGAGGCTTCTCCAGGAGTTAAAAGGCAAGGAAAACGTTACGCTCGACGGAACAAGGATCAATATTTTTGCCAATATCGGCGGAGTGGATCATATCGGAGCAGTTCTTGCCAACGACGCAGGAGGAATTGGTCTATTCCGAAGCGAATTTCTCTATCTTGAGAGCAGCGATTATCCGACCGAAGAGCAGCAGTTTGCTGCCTACAAAAAGGTGCTTGAAAGCATGGCTGGCAAAAAGGTCATTATACGTACTCTTGACATCGGCGCTGACAAGAAGGTGGATTATTTTGATCTCGCAAAGGAGGACAATCCTGCCCTCGGTTTCAGAGCTATAAGGATCTGTCTCACTCGTCCAGAGATATTCAGGACACAGCTCCGTGCCCTTTACAGGGCTTCCGCATTCGGCAAGCTTGGTATCATGTTCCCTATGATAACAAGTGTATCGGAGGTGGAACAGATCAAAAAAATATGCGCAGAGGTCAGAGAGGAGCTCCGCGCTGACGGAGTAGACTTCGATGAAAACGCAGAACTCGGTATAATGATCGAAACTCCCGCAGCAGCTGTCATAAGCGATAAACTTGCTCCTCTTGTTGACTTTTTCAGCGTAGGTACCAATGACCTGACACAATACACTCTCGCCTGTGACAGGCAAAACAGTGCCGTTGAACAGTTCGTTGATACACACCATGAAGCTATTCTCCGGCTCATAGAAATGTCTGCAAAAAATGCCCATGCAAATGGTGCGTGGATAGGTATATGCGGCGAACTTGCAGCTGACACAAGTCTTACCGAAACATTCCTGAGAATGGGTATAGACGAGCTTTCAGTTTCGCCTCCCTTTGTACTCAAGGTCAGAGACGCAGTAAGGCACACTGATCTCTCCTGATAATTAAACCAAACAAAAAAGCGCCTGTAACTGTGATATGAGTATCGCTGTTATAATATACCAATAGCCCAAGGGCTATTGAAATATTATAATGCCCCTTTGTATTAAGGCACTTTTTTATTGACAAGAGTTTAGACATCTGATATGATAAGAATATAGACATGTTTCCAAATACTCTGCACGTTGAGTGCGTGGTTCTGCTGACAAGAAACAATTGATAAAGCCGCGATTTTACGCGGTTTTACGGAATATACGTCATTCAAAAAGCACTCAAAACAGCCCAGTTTTCGTGTAAATGGGAACATATCAGGCAAATTGGAAAAGTGCCATGAGATACACGATATTTCCGCATTTTTACGCACTCGGTTGGTTGGTGTGTAATTCTGCGATTGTCCTTTTTTCAGTGTGTGAAAATGCGGACAGGTTTCAAAACAACGTAATATCGAAGAAAACGAAGTCGCAGATTTTCATTGCGAGTTGTAATATCGTTGAGTGTGTGAATATGCAGACAGAAAATACGCTTTAACGGCAATGTGGATATGGATATCTGCTACAAGGATTTCCCGACCATTATCAAGGGTAAGGGGCTGAATGGATTCAGTAAGACTGAACCGACTCCCACACTTGCCCACGATGTGCAGGAATCCAATGTTACCGTGACTGTACAGATCGGCAAAGACAGCTATAAGGGAACGTTGAAAAAGTTATAAAAAACAGGGCAGGTTTTCCAGCCCCTGTACATATTGTAATGCTATTTATAAAGATGATAGACTTTGAATTTTCTCCATTTCATATCTTGGGATACAAACCAGGTAATCATCGCTGCTTGTGTGAAGAACCGTATATTTATATGGAATCAAATAATGATCCGGGATAAAACTCCCCACAAAAGGTATCAGCGAGATCAGTCTTCCTTTCTTTTTTACACCCTCTTTCGCATAAGCAGATGGCTTGCTGTTCTGGATCCAATGCCGGATCCTAGCATTGTTCTCGGAATCTACCCACGGTTCAATCAACGAATAAGGAATTTTTGCAGTTCCGGTCACATCCACAAAATAGAATGCTTCAGCGTCTGCGTAGACAAGGTGCAGGCTGTTATCAAAAAGCAGATTCTTCTTTTGCGAAAAGTCATCCGAAACTTTCTGTGGAAATAGCATTTCAATTTCAACTGCATCATCAGGCACATCCATATCACTGCCTGCCAGCATCGCCATTTCCTCAGATTTCCTTTTCAGTGATGGTCTGCTCACCCATATAGCACCAAACACCAATATCAGCGGATACCCGAAAATAGTCAGCAGTCCAAACATCAGCACAAGATTTGAGTTCATTCCGGCAATATCCCCGCCGATCCATATCACTGCCATGATGATGACAAAGAGAAGCGCTGCTCTTTTGATGTTTTTCTCGAAACTGTCGATCTTGTCGTTGTACTGATATATGGACTCTAAAAGCGCCTTATTTGGAGCTTTTACAATGATATTTTCGGTGTTCTCACGATCCTTAAACAAGTTTTTCAACATCTATCTTATCCCTTTCCATTCATATATTACTTTGATTGTCTCCTGCTTATATTATACATCCCATTCCTGAAAAAGTCAATGTGTTACGCCCACATAGCCATCAGGCACAAAAACTCCCCGGAACTGCTCAAAACGAACAGCTCCGGGGAGCATTATTTCAGAATCATATCTTAGCGAGGTATTATCCCTCAATTGCAATATACTTGTGATTCTCCAGCTTCTTAGGCTCTGCCTTCGGAACGCAGATGTTCAGAACACCGTCCTCAAACTTTGCCTTCACATCGGCTTCGGTAACAGTATCACCGATATAGAAGCTTCTCTGCATTGCACCGGCGTAACGCTCCTGACGGATCAGCTTGCCCTTCTCAGTCTTTTCGTCCTTGTCAAGACCCTTTGCGGCACTGACAGTCAGATAACCGTTCTGAAGCTCAAGATTAATCTGGTCTTTCTTGAAGCCCGGCAAATCGATAACGATCTCATAGTGGTCGTCATGCTCATGGACATCCGTCTTCATAACCTGCGCAGCGTGCTTGCCGTACAGCTTCTTCTCCACGTCTCTGCCGAAGTCAGGGAATCTGAAGAAATCATCGAATAAGTTTTCACCGAAAATGCTAGGATACAACATAGGTCAGTCCTCCTTTTTACTCGTCACATTGTTTCCATTGCTTCGAGCAAGGGGACGGAGGGTTCAGCACCCGGATCCTTTGGTGCTTCTCTGTTCCTTTGTTCTGATTATATTATAGCACTCCGAATTAGCACTGTCAAGGGGAGAGTGCTAATTTTCACACAGGTTTCATTTTTTTTGACAGAAATGTCACATTGATTTTAAGGGAGGTATGCTATGGAACAGCAGAAAATCATTGACGAAGTAAACTACCATAAGGCACAAAAGATCACAGAATGACCGTTATGATAAGAATCTGCATGGCTTGGTCAAGACTATGGGTTGACGGAATTTCACCTTTCGGTTATAATATAATCAGGCTCAAGTCATAAAAAAGTCGTGGCGGCAGATGTGCTGCAAATGGCGAAATATCGCATATGTTACGATTCGTGTCATGGGTGTGACCGTACGGTTCTTTACTTTTTTCAGTCCCCGTGTTACCATGAGATTAGCCGAAAGGAAATCATCTGAAAGGAACACGGAATTATGAAAAAGAATGAAAAGAACACACTTATCACAGGTACGATTATGCTGATACTGTTTGGAATGTTTCGCCTGTATTGTCAAGAATATCTTCAAGACTACTGTCATTATTCTCAACAATTATCGGTGCATATGCGGCTGATAATACTTCTTCATCTACTTCACACTCAGCCTGCTCCTGCAACCTTCTACGACGATACATATCGGTACGTTCCGTGTATTCGCCAGTATATATCTGATCAATACCGAATTCATCGATATATTGGTCGATTTCTCCCATCAACTGTTCAGATATCTGAAATGACTCCTTATCAAACACCACAAGTATTATGTTCATATCATGTGTAAGCAGGAACTTACCGATTACTGAAAGGACTATATCAAGAGCTTCATCCTTCGGGAAGCCATATACTCCAGTAGCAATAAGAGGAAAAGCAATACTTTCAGCCTTAACCTGCTCCGCTATAGACAGAGAGTTGGAATAACATGAACACAGAGTATCGTATTCACCGTGGTTCCCGTCGATCCATGCAGGTCCGACCGTGTGTATTATGTACTTCGCAGAAAGCTCAAAGGCAGGGGTAATAGCGGCTTGCCCCGGAGCGATACTGCCAATTTTCATGCGTTCAGCAAGCAGTAGTTCCTTACCAGCAGCCTGGTAGATAGCAGAGTCTGTTCCATCACCGATAACAGGTTCGGGATTTGCAGTGTTGACAATAACCTCAGCCTCTACCTTGGTGATATCGTTCCTGATTATCTTAAATGGCATATTATCGCTCCTTCCTGTTTTGTAATCGTTAATTGAATTATACCATATATCAGTAGCTGATTTCTATGCAAAAATGTAAATATTTTGTTTTGACAAACATACAAAAGAAGAGCCGCCATTAATGGCAGCTCATATCCCATACAAACAGCCGGTCTCCCCATACTGGGGAGACACTAAAAAAACATACCATTATTATAGTAAGTATCATATCTTATGGCATATAAGCAATTTTTGCCTTGACAGTAATTGTTCCTTAGTGTATTATTGTCATATAAGGCTGTATAATCCGCCTTAAATATTACAAAAAGGAATGATCTGAATGACAAACAAATCAAAAAGAACTATTTGTGCAGTACTTGCCGCTATTACTCTTTCAACCTGTGTGATGGCTCCATCATCAAATAATCAGGTAGCATCAAAAATTACTATTATAAATGAATTAAAGGCAAGTGCTGCATTCCAACCGTATAACGGCATAGTCGTTACTAAAAATGACAATCTAAATGTTAGAAGCGGTCCCGGTACTAACTATAAGATTCTTTATAGTGTTCCTAAAAATACCACAGTAGCTATTCTTGAAGAAAAGAATGGCTGGGGTAAAGTATCAACTGCGGGCGGTGGTCAATGGGTATCGCTAAATTATATACAGCGTATCTTTCAACCATATAATGGAAAAGTAACCGCAAATAGCGGACTTAATGTCAGAAGTGGACCAGGTACAAGTTATACGCTTCTCTATAGCATACCTAAAAACACTCCTGTAGCTATTCTTGAAGAAAAAAACGGATGGGGTAAGGTTTCTAATGCAGGTAATGGACAGTGGGTAGCTCTTAATTACATACAGCGTATCTCAGAGGCAGAAGCTATAGAACTTGCGAAAAAAGCCTCAACGCCAACCACTACAACTACAAAGAAGCCAACTTCGAAACCTACTACTACAACTACAAAGAAGCCAACTTCGAAACCTACTACTACAACTACCAAGAAGCCAACTTCGAAACCTACTACTACAACTACCAAGAAGCCAACTTCGAAACCTACTACAACTACCAAGAAACCAACTTCGAAACCTACTACTACAGCAGCTCCTACACCTTGTCCAACACCAACGCCAACACCAACTCCTACTAATACAACCACAAATAAGAAGAATTGGACAGCAGCATATAAGGTTATGAAGCCTATTTCATTTGGAATTGATTGGTCCTTATCTGGTCCTTTAATTACTGGAGAAGATAATGCTCATGATTTTAAGGTTGACTCAGGTGCGGGTTTCAAAATACCTTTCAATATTGAACTAGGAAGTGTATTAGAACTTGATAATGATGGGTACTGCGTTAATTATCATGGGAATACAATATATGATGGTAATGGATGTGTAGTATCTCCTATAGGTTTAAACTTTAGCAAATATGTAGGATATGAACTTGAATGTATTAACAGATAAAATACACTTAAGAATTCGCAGGGGCTACTGGCCCCTGCTTTTCTATTTAATGTATCTAAAGTCGTAGTCATGCCGTAGCTCTTTTAGTCTGCTTTTAGGCGTGGTAAAGCCGAAGCGTGAGTCATATTCTACAAGCATTAGGTAATCAATCACGGTTAATATACAAGAACTAATTCCTCCACCATCGCCGCACTTGATCAGGCACTTATCAATCACTGGCATCCCGTCCTCGCCATCATGGCAGAGATAGTAATCTACCGCATCAAAGCTTATCAAACGGGTGAGCATGAAGAATCTGTTAATATCAGTTGGACATTCAAGATTATCAACTATGCGAAGCCAATTCCTGTTTACACTCATAGCAGCTAGGATCACATATAATGTTGGAATATCACCCGATTCATGAACAAAGTTGATAGTTTTGTCCTTGGTATTGACAGCAATATTGCATATACTTTTATTATCGTCGAATCGGAAGTCGTCTCCATAGGTCTCGAACCTACTAACAATAACATCTCGCCTTTTCTTTTTCATAAAAGCTATTTACCTCCTAATCCATAAGTTAAAACACAGTTTGTTTCGTCAGTATGCCAAAATAATAATATATTTTTCCAAAAGTGAAATAATAGAAATATCTCCTCTTATCGAAGCACTGTCTTCCTGCATAGGTGGACGTATACACGGATAATCTATTGCTTTTTCAAGATTTCTGATGTATAATAAGTATAAATTTGAAAACAAAGTGGGCTTGCTAATGCTTGAGGATTTCATCATAAGAGATCATATTCTAGCGTCCTACAATGAAAGCGAGCAAATATTTCGACAGGTGTGCAGATCACGCGCACACATACAAGCAAGCAGATCATCATCAGTTCAACTATGATGGAGCCACCATATGAGGCAGAATTGCGAATTCCAGGCTCATATGCAGACACCATCTTCGGAAGCCAAACTGGATCAGAATGACAAATAACCAAACTCAGCTGAGCCGTAACACAAAAGGGAGAATA
The DNA here is from genome assembly GCF_000526795.1 of Ruminococcus flavefaciens AE3010. Classification (NCBI taxonomy): domain Bacteria; kingdom Bacillati; phylum Bacillota; class Clostridia; order Eubacteriales; family Oscillospiraceae; genus Ruminococcus; species Ruminococcus flavefaciens. Next base: position 180,834 of record NZ_JAGT01000001.1, on the reverse strand, counting down.
TATATCAATGAAAAAGCTGTTTATCATAAACATAGTACTTTGCATTATCATTGCTGCTTTGACAAGCTGTTCAGATAGTAAAACCCCAAAAACTGAAGAATCACAAACCACATCTGCTCCTACAACAACTACAGCAGAGCAAACAAGTGAAAATACGACCGTACAGACGACTTCTGTTCCTGTTTCAACCAAAACTGAGACCGTATCTGCAGCAGCTTATGTAGCTGAGTTCGATTCTCATAATATTGACAGATTAAGTCTTGGCGGATGTCATACCGGATTTGTAAAAGAAGACGGCAGTCTTTATGTGTGGGGATGTGGTTTTGAACGTCAGCTTGGAAACGGAGAATATACCATAGCTGATAGTCCGATAAAAATAATGGATGATGTGGAAAAAATAAGCTTTGGGTTTGAGAACAGTGCTGCTATAACCAAAGACGGAAGCCTGTACATATGGGGAAAACACAACCCTATTCCTGACGGACCAAGCGGACTGTTTATGTGTCCTGATGTCCCTGAAAAGATCATGGATGATGTAAAATATGTAAGTCTTGGAACATACCATACAGCTGTAATTAAAAATGACAACTCTCTGTATATGTGGGGTGAAAACTCTAAGGGGGAGCTCGGCAATGGAAAAAGTGGATATTATGAATACTCTGATACGCCTGTAAAGATAATGGATGATGTCAGATGTGTAAGTCTTGGATTTCTTCATAGTGCAGCAATAACAAACGACGGAAGTCTTTATACATGGGGCTGCAACAGAAACGGGCAGCTTGGCAACGGAAAAAGTGGTGAATCTGAAATAGAAGCTGAACCTGTAAAGATCATGGACAATGTTCAATATGTCAGTGTTGGCGAAGAGCACAGTGCAGCTATCACAGAAGATGGAAGCCTTTATATGTGGGGACGTAATAATTTTGGACAGGTAGGAAACGGACACAGCGGAGAGAATGAAATACAAACCGAACCCGTAAAAATCATGGATAATGTTCAGTATGTCAGTCTCGGTATGCTGTTCAGTGCGGCAATAACCAAAGATGGCAACCTTTATATGTGGGGCGAAAATGGCAGCGGTCAGCTTGGAAACGGCGAGACCGGAAACGAAGCACTATCGAGTGTTCCAATAAAAATAATGGATAATGTTGAAGCCGTAAGTCTTGGAAACGGACATAGTGGAGCTTTAACAAAAAACGGTGAATTATATATGTGGGGTAACAACAGTCTTGGCGGTGTTGGAATAGAAAGTGATGACTATCGCATTCCGGTTCCTACAAAGATCTATATACCGTGATTTCCATGGAAAAGGACATAGAACTACTCGAGAGAATGCAAATGTGTTGATCATAATATTACATGATAAAGCAGTCAATCTACCTGTTTCAGTTTAAGCCAAATCTTTATTAACTTTAAGTATATAACAAATCAGAACAGCTATCCCGGCCTGTGTGCCGGGATAAGTACAGATATACTCTGAGCTGTTCTGAATAATAAAACAATCAAAAAATGATTATGACACAAGACGATTACCACTTAGGCCAAAAAACGCGTTTGAATATCTTTTTCTTCGCTTGATCTTGTTCTTCGTTGCTACCTATGTTTTCCTTGGGTCTGGGAAGCTCCAATTCACAAGGATTATGGCTCACTAATGAAGAACAAAAACACTGCGACCGAAAGGCTCTCACCGAGCAACTTTTAAAAAATGTAGATAATCCTAAATGCAAGGTCGTATATTTCCTTTCTGGAAAAGATGATCTGTACCAATGTGTTGAAGGACTTCTGCTCAGCAAACTTCATCTGAGATAAGAACCCGATAATTACTGAAATAGCCAACTGTGATATGATTTCACAGTTGGCTGTCATTTTACTTTATCTACTATTTAAGTATGGAGAGGTGGAAATTCAATTGTTTTTTATGATCTTACTGATAATATCAGCTGCTTTAATGATAGCTGTTTTTTCATTAGGATTCAGATAAACATCATTCAGCTTTAGCTTGGAATACTGCAAATACGTGCCTTCTGTCTCAGAGTCAAGAAGCTTTGTATAATAGCGTTCCCAGCTGAAATACTCTGAGCTTTCAAGGAAGTCCTCTGTATGTTTCAAGAGATCAGCAATTCTGTTTCCATCGATTAGTCCTGATTTTAGTATCAGCCATTCAAAAGACTCAGGTAGGTAGAGGATTACCTCTGGGTGTTTTTGCATATATAAGTATAATTCGCCCATTTCGGGACCGAAAGCAGCTCCGTCTGCAATAACAAGCAGCTTTTTTCCTTCATTTTCAGTAACGATACGTTTAATTTTTGTTTTACCGCCTGCACTTATGCGCACCCCAGATTATTTTTCAGCAGGCTTTCCGTACAGCTGAGAAGATCATCGCCGCCCGAGGTCGTCGATACGGCTGACAATGCCTGTTGCTTTCATAATAAAACCTCCAAAAATCGTAATGATTTTGTGAGGTTAGTATTTCCGTGTCGGGCTTGATTGTGCATTGCGGACAGACGTTTTTATACTGCGATATCTATTTGCATTAACATACAAACTATGCATTTATGCTTTGTGTGAAATGCTGATAATTCATAATATTTTGTGAACAATTGATGTTTTTTATTGAAAAATATGTGCAAAAGTGGTAAAATTTATTGTGGACATTGGATGCCTATGGACATAAGAAGCTATGAAGCGAAATAATCTGAGTGTGGATTTTTCAGCCGTTGGGATAATAATAGATTATCTGGTTGAAGAAAGGAGTTAATATGGATTTTCAGAAATTTATCGAAACCTTTTTTTCACCTGCTTGTGTAGTATCAGTCGAAAAAACAGCTGATAACGGCTACGGTAAGATCTGTATCGTTGCCTGTAATAAGAAATACCTTGATATGATAGATTACCGTATCAGCAGCGGAAACACGAGCCTTTCTTCTGATGACGCGCTCTCATTTGTCAACAATTCGCTGTATTTTAAATATTTTCCTATGAATCGAAATTTCGAGGACGTATGCTTTAAAAGTGCTGTACAAAAGAAAGAAATACATACCTATGTTCATCTGAACAGCGATGATATGTGGTTTGACATCTATGTCATGCCTTTGGATTGTGAAAATGGCAGCACCTGTTACTGCATCTACTCGGCTGTACCAAGTGACAATGCTGATAATATATTAGGTAACGTTCATAACAACCAGATTTCCAATGACGTTCTTAAGACATGCATAAAGCTTCATAAAGCTACAGGTCTGAAGGATGCGATGGAAGGAGTTATCTCAGAAATACGCAGGATATGTGATGCAGAAAGCTGTACTGTTCTTCTGCTTAAAAAAGAAGAAGAAAATTATTCTATTCTTGCAACGAATTTTAAGCCTGGCAGCCGTCTCAAACCTGTTACAGAATTTCCCAATTACTATGACATCGCGTCTTCATGGGAAAAAATGATCGGCGATGAAGGCGACTGTATCATTATACAGAACAAAAGTGATCTGGAATATGTAAGTAGAATAAACAATCCGTGGTATCTTACTCTTGTTGAAGCAGGCGTGGAAAGCGTCGTATTGTATCCGCTTCGTCAGGAAAATGAAGTACTTGGTTACATATGGGCAACCAATTTTAATACTGATATCACACTGCGTATCAAAGAAACCCTTGAGCTTACAACATTTTTTGTTTCTTCACATATCGCAAAATACAAGGTGCTCAGGCGTCTGAATCACATGAGCTATACCGACTCGCTTACAGGACTGCCTAACCGTTTTGCCAGTACCGAATATATAGCTGATCTGATAAATCATGAAGGCAGATTTGCCGTTGTTTATATTGATCTTAATCATTTCAAAAGAATAAATGATACACTGGGACTTGAAGCCGGAAATCAGGTTCTGATCGAGATTGCGGAGCGTTGGAAAGCAGTTTCCGATGATTACGGCTCAGTTACTTCAGACTATATAACACGTATAAACGGCGATGAATTCCTGCTTGTTATCTACGATTACAATTCTGATGAAGAACTCAGGGAAGCTATTGTTCGCTATGCCGACGCACTCAACGATCATCTGAGTATAGGAGGAGTTGAGCTTTATGTGACTGCAAGTTTTGGCTATGCTGAGTATCCTGCAGACGCAGGCACAGCAGATGAGCTGATATCATATTCAAGCGCAGCTATGAGCGAGATCAAAAAAGCAAACAGCAGTGACCACATCCTTAGGTTCACTTCGGATATTCTGAGTAACGAACGTATCCTTGAAGTTGAGAATAAAATAAGAGTGGCACTTGAAAACGATCTGATCTATTTCAATCTCCAACCTCAGTTTGATATGGCTCATAAGCTCCGTGGTTTTGAGGCTCTGGCGCGAATGAGGGACGCTGACGGCAATTTCATCAGTCCAGGAGAGTTTGTCCCTGTAGCTGAAAAGGTAGGTCTTGTGGACAAGGTGGACGAAGCTGTTTTCAGAAAAGCAGCCATGTTTCTTGGCGGGCTTATAAGAAAAACAGGTGCTGATATAGTATTGAGCGTTAATGTATCAGTTCTTCACCTTATGAAAAATGATTTCCTTGATGAGCTGAAAGATATACTGAAGGAGAGCGGAATGCCGTCTGACCGTGTTGAAATTGAGATCACTGAATCAATTATGATAGAATCGGCTGAAAAGGCTATACTCTGTATAGATAAGCTGCGTGAAATGGGTATCAGGATAGCAATAGACGATTTCGGTACAGGTTATTCTTCATTGAGTTATCTGAATAATTTCCCTGCAAATTTACTTAAGATAGACAAGTCCTTTATCGATAAGATGAATCTGAGCGAGTCGTCAAAGCAGTATGTTGCTGCTATTATCTCTATCGGTCACATAATGGGATTTGAGGTCATATCGGAAGGTGTTGAGAAAGACGACCAGCTTGAAACTCTGAGGGAGATAGGTTGTGATTATATACAGGGCTTTATCTGGGGCAGACCTCTGCCGCAGGAAGAGGCGGAAAAGCTTGTAACAGATATGATTTGAACAGGGCTTTAATTTAAATGAAAAGGAAGGTTTATTATGGATTTTGACAGGATAGTAGCAGATCATAAATGCAGAAGCTGTATTATATCGGTTGAAAAATATCAGGACGGCAGTTATGGTAATATCCGTGTTGTTGCGGCTAATAAAGCACATCGTGACGATTCGGAAAAGGTGTTCGGCCGTCCGTTTGTACCTGATTCGCCATATTCGGACTCTTTGCCACAAGATAAAAACTTTGAGGACTTCATGTATCGTTGTGCTTGTCTTGGTCAGCCGCTTCATACGTATGTTCACGTAGAGCGTATGGGGTTATGGGTCAATATGTTTCTTCTTCCTCTTGAATCAGATAAGGAAAACGTAGGATACTGCCTGTATTCATGCGATATTTCGCCATATGCCGATGCTGAGCAGCAGGCAAGTCTTTCAGCAGACACAGCAACATCTGCTCTTGAGATATGTATAAAGCTCCAGAATGCCAAAAAAGATGATGTTCATCAGGTATTTCAGGATATTATTGAAGAGATCCGTAAGATATGCGGTGCGGATCATTGCTGTATTTTCAATCATGATATGGAAAAAAGCAAATATATCAAATTCTGCGAAGCAACAGAGCATGAAAGTAATATAAGGTCTGATGAAATATATAGTAATGACAGCTTTTATGATATTGCAGAATCGTTTGAAGCTGCTATTCATGGCAGTTCATGCCTTATAATAAAAGATGAACGTGACTTGGAATGGCTTGAATCAGAGAACAAGGACTTTTATTTGCTGCTTACGGATAACGGAGTAAAAAGTGCCGTTCTTTTTCCGTTGAAGCATAACGATCAGATACTTGGTTATTTATGGGCTTTGAACTACAAGACCGAGGATACAGTAAGGATTAAGGAGACACTTGAATTGTCTACATTTTTCATTGCATCGGAAATTGCCAACTATCAGTTGATGAAGCAGCTTGAGATACTCAGTTCTATTGACCTGCTTACTGGATGCAAGAACCGTAATTCAATGAATAATTATGTCAATGATGTTATAACAGGAAAAGTTGAATTGATTGTACCATATGCTGTTATATTCGCTGATCTTAATGGATTGAAGCGGGTAAACGATGAGAAAGGTCACAGTTCAGGCGATAGACTGTTAAGGACAGCTTCAGCCATTCTTAGTCAGATATTTTATGACTGCGACGTTTACCGTGCAGGCGGAGACGAGTTTATGCTGATAGCACAGGGAATTGACGAAGCTGAGCTGAAAACAAGACTTGTACAGCTTGATGAGAAATCCGCCATAGACAGTGATGTTAATTTTGCTGTGGGCTATTACTTTGTAAGCAACGGAGAGGATATTCGTATGGCGATGAAGAATGCAGATGAAAAAATGTATATCAACAAAAAAGAGTTTTACAATATGCATCCTGAGCTGAAATACAGATAATATATGATTATGAAGAGCCGCATGATATGTGGAATCTTTATAACGACAGAATCAACTGGAGCATATACAGTTCGTACGCTTGGATTCCTCATCGTTACGCAATTGGCGATATTGTCGTATACGATAAGGAAATTCCATTATTTGATACAAATGGGGATAATCCATTATATTATTCATTTGCTGTCGTCGTTGAGAATAACAGTATCCCTTTAACAACCACAGGTCTGGATATAAACAATATGGCCGTGAGGTGTGCTATATTTGAAAAGAACGATTTTCATTCCTGCGGCGGTGTATTTATCCAAAGAGACTTCGCTATACTCCGTATCGAATCATGCAAAGAGTCAGAGACGGACGAATGCCCTAAAGCACTCATACGGTTTAGTCATCTTATAAAAAGAGGCATCAGTGTGGCTGAATTCTTGGAGGAGTATAGTAACGGCAAAATCAATTGAGCCAAATTTGTTAATGAATATTATTATAAAGAATCAGCTCCCTCATGGGAGCTGGCTTCTTTCAAAACATTATACCACCTATCGTCGTGTGAATTTCGTGTGAAAACGTGTGAAAAATAGCTGCTTTTTTTCACACGCGACTGCAAAAATGCATTTAAAACTGTTTTCTACAGGCAAGAGAAAAGCCTGTATTTCGGTGTTTCCTCGAATTACAGGCTTCTTTAAAAGAGCGAAAATGTAGATTCGAATATTTATAACGTAGCATTAGGGAATGTTTATAGCCATTTTCTTTTTATTACTTCTCATTCTCATAAAGCAGACTGTTGAAGTATTTGTCTATCTTTTCATCAACTTTCTTACGTTCTTCTGAGAATGTATGCTGATATACCGACTTTAACGTGGAATTTGTTGACCACCCTCCCCTTTCCATTGCGTACTTATCAGGGATATTGAGCATGAGCATAACGCTCGCTGATAAATGACGCAGATCATGGAAGGTCATATGATAGCCGTACTCAGCGAGAAGCTTATAGAACTTGCTACGGAGCGTCTGGTATTCCATCTGAACAATAAAATCATCATCTCTTTCATGAGGAACAGCATTTATGAGATCCTTTATGTAGCCTGGTATTGTCAGCCTTCTCGTCGACTTGTATGTCTTATTAACATCGCGAACAATGTTGCTGCCGTCAAAGTAAATATTACTACGGCATATAGTGAGTACATTGTCTTTTAGGTCACGGAACTGTAATCCTCGGACCTCACTCATACGTAACGACAACCACATTGCAAGCAGGCACGGCAGTTCAATATCTGTACCGCGAACCATATTCATTACCTGCTCCGCTGTGGGAAGCTCCTTCAGCTTCGGCTTTCTTGCAGGGTATGTAACACTCAGCACAGGTCTTATGTCGTAGAGCTTCAGCGCTGCACATATAAGATGAACGCCTTCTTTAATCGTTTTTGCGCCTACCTTTGCAGCGTCTTCGTTTATAGCCTGCTGTACTGTATAGCTGTTAACCTCACTTACATCGAGCCGCATTAAGCTCTGTAAACGGTTTCTGCGAAGAATACCGTATCCTCTCAGTGTAGACGGTGCAAGCACGTTTTGCTTTGCGCTGATATATCCATCAATTGCATCGGCTACCGTAAATCGAGCCTTGCGTTTCATACCGTTGACGATATACTCGGCAGCCATTCTCTCCGCTTCCCGCTTTGTCGATGCAGTGAAAGACTCACGAATTTTCTTACCATTTTCGTCATATCCGACAAATACTTGTGTGTGCCAGTTGCCTGACTTTAATTGCCAAGCCTCTGGAAACTTACGTTTTGGCATGTATGTTTCCTCCTGTCTATATATGTAGAAGAGGACGCATCTACGGCTTACGCAGTATATACGCCCTCTACTATTTCCCGTTTAATTATGCACTGATTAGTGCTTCAATATCCAGTCCTGAATGCTCAATAAAGAGCTGTACACGCTTCAACGTGAGCATCGACGGGTCGTGGTCGTAATTGTAAAGTGTCCTCGTCGTTAACTTCATCGTCTCAGCAAGCGCTTCATCTGAAAGTGAATTCAGATATTGATAACGACGGATATTGCTCCAGATCACCATATAAAATGTATACGGCTTAGTTTTGGCTTTCATAGTGTTCACCTCGCTTTCTTACTGCTTGACAGTGGAATGTTGTTGTAATATAATGAATTTAGGTTAGTGCGCCCTTAAGGGCGCCCACTAGCTTTTTCTGAATTTAAATCTGTTGATATTGAGACGCGGCTCATTACTTGTTGCCCTTCTCAGAACCTGATTGATATATGTCCAGCCGATGACAGTAGCCTGCTTGTTTTTGCCTGCTGTTTTATCATAAAGCAGACCGTAAACCAGACACTGCCCCTGCTCCAGACTTGCAAGAGTAGCTGTATCAACACCTGTGAGCTTAGAGATGTCCGCGAAATCAACGTATTCCGGACGAAAGAATATTAGCGTTCTGCAGTTTCCGAAAGTTTTACCAAGTTTGTCCTTAAGAGCTGAAAAATGCTGCGTTGCTATCAGCATACGGATACCATTTTTTGCACCCTTTCGTAGCAATTTGTCAATTGCGCTATCAGTGCTTATATCCAGATCTTGCGCTTCATCAAGAATTATTGTATTACGAGTCTCAGGGAAATGCTGCTTGTAGGCGTAATAGCTCGCAAGTAGCATATCTGTCACATATGAACCTTTAGCTACACTATCAAAGCCTGAGGAAATTACAACTATCTTCTTCTGGGAAGAGAAGAATTCTCTCCATGAAGTCTTTGGAGTTGGTAGTTCTTCAAAATCTTCAAGGACACCTTCAATTTTATCGCGTAAAGCCTTTTGATTCTCATCTTTTTCATCCAGATAAGCAAGTATATCATATATATTTATATCGTCATTTTTATCCTTTAACATTACACCTATGCGTTTGTATAACACTTTGCCCTGCTTATCACCAAGCCTTCTTGCCGCACAGGATAGAACGCTTTTTATGCGATCCTTTTTCTCGGTAAGATCATCACAATCGCTAACGTCGGCAAGGTTAACTGGCAATCCTTTTTTTGGGATGCTCCAGAAGGAAAAATACTTATCAATTATACTTTCCGGAAGACGCTTCCTTACCTCACGCTCTGACCATGATCCATCATTATCTACAATTAGAACTTGTTCATCATTTATAGCAGCGCCTACAGCCTGCTCGCCTTCATACGTGCTCTTGCCACTACGAGAATCTCCTGAAATCAACTGATGATAATTCAAATCCGGTTCCATATTCTGTCCATACAGGCAAGTACCTGCTCGGTTCATTACCAAAGGTCTGAGTTTGATATTCGCCGCTTCAACCTTCGTTAACTGATAACCGACATACTTTAACTCTCTGACCTTTTCTAAATTGGAAGGATATAGAATTATAATTGGTAGGCTAAAGACACTTATTGATATTTGAATATTAGGAGCTATATCTACATTTATATTCCGCTTGTACTCTTTCTGTCTATGATTTTTTTCCATACATTTTTCGAGTGCTTTAAGAATCTTGTATTTTTTCTTACAGGTTCGCATGCGCATCAAAATATAATCCCAGAGTTCAGGCTCAAAATTCAGCCACAAACCGTCGTAAACGATTGTTTTACTCTGTAATTTATAATACGGGAAACCTTTCTGAGTAGTTATTTTAAAGATACCAGTTGATATAAGCTCATTCAATACTGCAATAAAATCGTTAACGATAGCCGTAACGGAGTCGTCGCGATTATCACTAGCCGACTTCATCCATGTAAGAATGCTCTTGGTTTCTTCTGTTGATATCAGACCATAAGCAAACATTATTGAAATCGCTACTCGTATCATCTTTTTCGAGTTGATGTTTTCAGAATTCTGAACAGTCGGAGTTTCAAGCTCAGCTTTCTTTAGAGCATTTTTGATGAATGCCAGCATATTTGTAGGATCGTTTACGATAGCCTGTATCAATGCGGAATCGAACTCACCTGATAGTCTCTGAAGCTTATCCGGATCTCCGATATTTAATTTTTCGCAGAGATTAATATACATCGCCGGCGTATCTTCAGGGATTACGCATGGATTCTCACAGATAATCGAAGTCAAATGCCTCGTACTATCCTCAATACCATTCGTTCCTTGTAGATCATCAACCACAACCTGAAGCAGCTCTTCGTGTCTTTTGACATTCTCCACTCGAGCCTCATCGTTTAGAACAATCATACCATCATTTGCATAACGCAAAGCCTTTTTCAGTACGCTTTTATTTGACATTAAAGGCGTAATAACCTGTGAGCCATAATTTTGCGTTTTTAACAACGCAATTGCTATCCTGGCTACAGAAGAGCTCGCAGGTTCAACAACAAAAAGTTGGTCAGGCCTGATACCTTCTTTTCTAAGGAAATAGAGCAACAGACTGGCAATTCTAAGAGCAACAAGGAGCTTGTATTGCCATATCTTTGGTAATGACTTAGAATAATCCTTAGCGATCTCCACAAGAGCCCGCTGTGTCTTCAACAGCTGTCTTTCTTGCACATCTGCTGGATAGCAGAACTTATACTGAGGATTCACTATTTCGCATGAAGCAAAAATCAAGTGGCCATTATCATCTTCGCTCCACCCAGAATGCCTAGGAGTAAACATAAATTTTCGCTCTGTAATTTCCTGAACGGCAAGATAGAATGCAGCTTCAAGGTATTTTTCAGGACAATCCGGATTACGACGAATAAACGAAAGATATGGTAGAACATCTCGTTTCATATATTCTCTCATTGTCAAAGTGATTGTAAACACCTTACCATCATATTCAAGCTCGATGCAGATGCACTCATACTCACTGGGAGCTCTTGGATTTACGACAAGTGCTTGCAAAATACGAAATTTTGCAATATTGCCTTCGTATCCGTTTCTTTCTTTAAATTTCCACAGATAGCTGAGCTTATCCTGAAAAATCCGTCGAGGAGTTAATCCTCGCTTAGAGTAATTATCAAGATACGCCTTCGGCTCCAGCCAAGCGTTGCCCGAAAAGATCTTATCCATAACTCCTATCGGAGTACCGGCCTTTTTAGGCTTTACAGTTTCAAAACTGTATTGACTTATTGGCCAAGATACCTGATGTGAAAGCATAGCATCAGAGCTTTGAGTGTTTCCAGCGTCATCTGCATACTTTGCAAATGCTTCAAATGAAAATTTACTCATTTCCACCCTCCTTTTTAATAGTATTTTTTCAATATCTTCTTCAGATAATATTTATCAAGATTAATATGTTCTAAACAAATATTGAATTAAAAAAGCTATTGTGATATAATACTAGCATAGGTAACGTGACGGGACGAGATGATTAGTCATCATCATCCTCCTGCATCTTCATAAAAAGGAGTACAAAATGAAGTTTTCGGATTTTGCTCAGATAATTCATTCAATTGTTGGCGGAGGAAAATACAATTTTACGATAGAGCTTATAAAAGCTGGTCTGGATGCCGACGGCGAGGAATATGTAAAATCTCTCAGAAGTGATGAATCAGGAAAGAGCAGAATCAGAAAGCTTCTTTCCGGAAAAAATGATATTACAGAGATTGCCCCAGCTATCATAGACCGTTATCATCAGCATTTGTTTGTTGACTATATTATTGAGGGAATTGATGAGTCTTCATATCCTGAATTATGTAGGAAATTTGGGGAAAAACCTTATAATGTATCCATGGATATAGATGATGTTCCACAAAGGCTGGCTGAGATATATGAAGGAATACTAACAGAAGCCGCTAAAGGAAAAGGCACTATCATTAGCTCTGAAGAAGTAAATACATCAAAGGAAATTATTCCTATTCATCATATAAGCAAAATTGAAGAGATTTTAGAAAAAATCTGTTATTATAATGATAATCTGTTTTATGGTTATGAAGGTCAAGAAAGCATGCCCTCATTTCAAATTGAATACGGCAAATACAGATCATTGTTTAAACAATTAATCCGATTAAGCTTGCTATATCCATTTCTGAAAACGTTAGAATCTATTGAAACATATATGCTAACTGAAAAGGAATTTTATATTCTTAATGCTGATGGAATGCTTAAACGTTCAAAATTTGACAATTTAGTTAATGAAGTATTAGATGAGCTATCTTCGTTCCAAATGTAATAATACTTTAAAATTCTTTTGAAAATTTCTGCTGTTCTGACAATCCCATTTGTATAATACCGATACTCACCAATCATCATCAGTATTATTGAAATATCTCATTTTACATAGTAATTCTTGCTGAAAAAAAGCAGTTTTTTTTTTCTCATTTTACGTTTTTTAAAATAAAGCTATCTGAAAAAATGCATAAAATCACCCTTTTTCATCATTTTTGGACAAGGCTTTTTCTGAAAAACGTAAATTCAAAAATTTTTTCATTTTTTTTATGATGATAACAATACAGCCTCCTACACGGAGGCTGCTTCTATTGTCACGTTATTTTGTACAGCCTGTAATAGTGTGAACGCGAGATTCCCAGCTCTCTCATCGCTTCGACAGGCTTCTTGTTTCCGCAGCGGACTTCTGCCAACACCTGCTCCCAGTTATCAGGCAGAGGCTTTGAGGGACGTCCAAACTTTATGTTCTTTCGTTTGGCTGCTACTATGCCTTCACGTTGGCGGGCTCGTATCTTGTTACGTTCATTTTCAGCTATCGAACCGAGTACTTCTATCAATATTGCGTTTATCATGTCAAGCACCCAAGCCTGCTCCGGCGGGAAGTCTGTAAGTGTAGTAGGTATATCCAGTATCTTTACACGGATGCCCATATCTTTAAACTGTTCCAGTTCTCGTTTGATGTCAGTCTTGTTTCTGCTCAGTCGATCCAGCTCTTTGATAACAAGGGTATCGCCTTTACGGAGAATCTGTCGTTTGAGATACTGGTATCCTTCACGTTCAGTGTCCTTACCTGAAGCCTTGTCGATGATGATGTTCTGTACAGGCACTCCGAACTTAGTCAGAGCTTCAATCTGCCTGTCCTCGTTTTGTTCTCGCGTAGGTACTAACCTGTATCTTGCCAAGATAGCTATGGATATTGTCGCCAAGCATGTGCCTGAACACATAGGTATTCTTACTGAAGAACTGTATCAGAAGCTTTTATGGAAGCATCAGCCTTTAACTGACTTCTGGAACGTAGGACGTGGAATAGCTGCAAGGCTGGCAAAATATGGTGTATTTGATATGAAAGGTATTACTGAACTTCCTGAGACGTTGTTATATAAGGAATTTGGAGTAAATGCGGAGTTCCTTATTGACCATGCATGGGGACGTGAGCCGTGTACTATGGAAATGATACATAAGTACAGGGGCAAAAGCCGCTCCCTCTCCAACAGTCAGATACTATTCGAGGATTATGATGTGGACGGAGCTCGTATAGTAATGAAGGAAATGGTTGAAAATCTCGTACTTGAGCTGGTGGAGAACAATCTCTACGCCAAGGGAATCTCGCTGTTTATTCGATATTCCAAGGATTGTACTCCTTCATCAGGCGGAGCTATGAAGCTTGTGCAAGCCACCTGCTCAATTAAGAAGATACAGGCAGCATTCAGTAAGCTCTATATTGATAAGGTAAAGATAGGGTACGGTATACGACAGATAGGAATTGCACTAACAAACCTTACATATGAGCCTGATTTGCAGCTTAGCTTCTTCGAGGATCCTGATGACGAAGAAAACGAGAAACAGCTTGAGGTAGCTATGGTCGGAATCCGCAACAGATATGGCAAGAACGCTCTTCTCAAAGGCTTCAATCTCTTTGATAAAGCTACAGGTATGAAACGAAATACTATGGTAGGTGGTCATAATGGATAAGAGGATTACACAGCGGCACGCAGACAGAGCTGTTCAGTTTGCTCCTTTTGCTGCACTTAAAGGTTACTATGAAGCCGTAAGGATACAGGAACGTATAACTGAACCGCGTAAGGAACTGAGTGAGGACGAAGCCGAGGAATTGTCCAATACTCTGAATAAGCTTCGTTTAGGTATAACTGTCAAGATTCGATATTACGACATTGACGCATACACAAACATTGAGGGAGTAGTAACAGAAATCAACATTCCTTATCGCAGGCTTAAGGTCATAAAGACTACTATCCCGTTCGATGACATCTACACCATTGAGATGCTCGGTAAAGACGTATGCTTTTAGAGCATCACCATTTTCCTCCTGAAAACAATCACAACATAGAAGAAATGCTCAGCCGCCCCTTTGTGGGGCGGTTACACATGACTTAAAGAACTACAAAAATGAAGTAATAATCACCAAACGTGAAAGGAGAATTAACATGCGACTTTATGAAGGAATTAAGGACGCAATAGGTATAGCACAAAAAGCTGATAACGTCGAGCTTTACAAACAACTCATTGATTTAAGCTCACAGGCCTTGGATATGCAGACTGAAATAGCAAAACTACGCGAAGAGAATTCAGAACTACAAAAATCCAAAGAAACGGAGCAAAGGTTTGTTAGGCATGAACAGCCGTATTTAACACTGCAAGGTGATAATCAAAAGGTGTGCTACTGCGCTGTATGTTGGGGAAAAGATGAGAAAATGATTCAGATGGACAGAATCAACTGGGATAAAGGTCAAATAAAGCTATATTGCAGCGTTTGCGAGAATCACTGCATTGAATGCGAGCAGTAAGTTATGACTGTCTTTCACTAATACTACGTAGCATACAAAAATGCTTTTACCACTTATACCACTTTTTTCACGCAAAAAATTTTTATGGAACAAAAAAGCCCTCACAGCCGAAACTGTGAGAGCTCTATTTGTTTATTCAGATAAACACATTAACGTGAATATCACGCCAGCTTAGTATTCTGCGCTTAGTGGAGTTTGCGTAAAGGTATTCTTTAGCATCGTCCAGATTCAGCGTAAAATAGCCAATCTGAGTGTATTTTGGAATTACTTTCCTTCGTTGATTGCAGCCTGTGTCGCAACCAGTGAAAAATGAAGTATCAACAGTAATTGTCTGCTATATTTTTCCTACACTTTTCCTACAGTTAGACAATTTTTTCTGCAAAGGCATTACACGGCAAATCTGCTCAAATCCTCGAAATATAGGCGCAAAAAAGTATTTTGATAAACCAGATGAAACTGCGGAATATCCGTCAGCATAGGCTTGTGGTCCCGAAGACCGTGGGTTCGAATCCCATCTCCCACCCTCATGAAATAGGCACTTCTGAATTTTCAGAAGTGCTTTTTTCGTTGTTTTCTAATATTTTTTCTAATATAAGAGATTCCTAATATGAAAGTCCCCGCAACTGCGGGGACTTTACATATCATTTTTCATAAGTAGTTGATCTAACATGGTACCAAGCTGAATTGAAATTCTATTTTTAATCGGTCTCAAATTCGTATAGCTTGCGTTTCTTATTATTATCATCAATTGAATAAATAACTATCCATAAAAAAGCATCGGTGTACTTTGAATATTCACAAGAAATAATATTTTGAAATTCTTCAAATGTTTCAGTATGTTCAACGCTGATACATATTTCAACAGGAAGACCGTCACGCCGCTTCTTTAGCTTGAAATGCGGATTGTATTCTTTTTCAGCAGAATTTGTACTGAAAACGCCATCATATCCACATGTTCGGCTGTCATATATAACATATTCATTTCCACATTCAGAACATTTTACCTTAATCACCTTTATGCAAGCACAAATTGGTTTGGGAGGAATAATAACTTCCTCTTTTGGGCCATTTCTGCTGTGAGTTAGATATACCCAGTGATGTAATACTCCGTTTTCATCCTTGGTACAACTCGAAAAGCATCCGCCCGTAATCGAATAATCCAAAGCATCATAATAAGGTTTGCAAAGTTCCTTTTCGTGTTTATCAAGATAGGATTCATATATATGAAAATGTGTACTACCACATTTACATTTCAAACCAAATGATGTGAAATCGCCTTTTGGCCTCTCATTATATGCTATTTCTTGCAAGTAATTTGGTATTGGCATATTTTTCACCCCACTGTTTATTATATATATTCTGATTTATCATAGTAACCTGCTTACTATCCATATTATACACTGCACTATCGTCCAAAGTCAAGGATACATATAGGGAATATAGCTAATTGAGCATTTCTTTTTCACGTATTTACATTATAACGTTGATATGGTATAATAGGTTACAAGAAACGAAAAAGGAGCTATATATGGGACAGAAAAAAATTATCGACAGGGACACTTACCGAAAGATCAAGAAAATGAACCGAGAGGAGCTGACAAAGTTCATTCTCCAGTACGGGGATGAGCTGCTCGGAGAACAGGGAAAAACAATTGACCTTCCTGCTCTTGAAGCAGAGCTTAGTAAGATCAAAGGTATAGGTGGTAAGCGCCTTGAAGAGATAATGACGGTTATAGAGAAATTCTTGGAAGAATAGATAAATCAAAAACTTATGGGACGGCTTCACGCCGTCCATTTATAATATTTTGATAATTGTTCGTGTGGAATTTCGTGTGGAATAGGTTTGAAAAATGCCTATTCTACGTGAAAATTATTTCTCTAACAGGAAAAATCTTTCAAGTCAGAACATAAAAGAAAAATGACTGAATCCCGCTATTTTACGCGATACAGCCATTCTTCTGACTCATTATTTTGAGCGGACAGAGAGGGATTCGAACCCTCGATACGCTATTAACGTATACACGAGTTCCAGTCGTGCGCCTTAGACCAGCTCAGCCATCTGTCCATACTTTGGTGCGAGTAATGGGACTTGAACCCATACGTCTCTCGACACACGCCCCTCAAACGTGCCTGTCTGCCTATTCCAGCACACTCGCAAAGTACTTTTAATATTATACAGCAAATCGAAACAAAAGTCAATAGCAATAAATATATATTTATTATATTACAAAACAAGGCATTTCATATAACAAAAATGATGATAATAATTCAAAGAACATTAAATTGAAATAATGTTATCCATTGTTTCCTGTTTTTCGACATTTTACGCTAAAAATCCCCCTTGAAAATGCTGTTTAATTGATGTAAAATGTTGTTTGTAGATTAAAAGAAAAGGAGTTAAACCATGGAAAACAAACGAATCAAAGTATTGATCGGTGACGATTCAGCATCAAACGGAGTAAAAGTAGCAGCAACGCTCAGGGAATACGATATGATCGCATTCACCCGAAAGAAACACAGCAGAGCGATACTTGATTCCATTATTAACGACACCCCTGATGTCGTCATTCTCGATCTCACACTGCAGGATACTGATGCCATATGGCTTATGGACCACGTCAGAGAAACTCTTGTAAAAACGCCTGTGTTCATTGTTGTATCTGAGATACAGAACAGCTTTATCGAGCGTCAGGTCATTGAAAACGGAGCTTCATATTTCCTTGCAAAGCCATATGATATTCAGTCACTGCCGTCCATAATCAAGTCGGTATGTACCGTACCGCTTACAGCAGGCTATACCGACACAGAGATAATGGTCACCGAGATAATCCAGAAGCTCGGCGTACCTGCCCACATAAAGGGCTATCATTATCTGCGGACAGCTATTCTCAGTGCCATTGACAACAACAAGCTCATGGAATGCGTAACAAAGCTGCTGTATCCCTGTGTGGCGCAGAAATACGAAACAACATCATCACGAGTCGAAAGAGCTATCCGTCATGCTATAGAGATAGCGTGGGACAGAGGAAACTCAGAAGTAATAAACAGCTTTTTCGGATACACCATCGATAATTATCGGGGACGTCCCACCAACTCTGAGTTTATAGCTCTTGTGACCGATAAGATAAGGCTTCAGCTGAAATAAGCATATATACGGTCGCACAAACTCTCTCCTATGTGACTGTTTATATTATCCAAGCAAAGCCCTCTGTGCATCAATAACACAGAGGGCTTTCTCTTATCTCTTTACGAAATACTCCTCATACCATACAAGGAATGTATAGATCGTCCAGACCTTGCGCCAGTTATCGGAGTTGCCGCCTACATAGTCCTTATATATAGCGTTTATCTCGTCGATATCAAAGAACTGAGCAGCCATATCACTGCTGAACTTAGCTCTTACATCTGCATTATAGCGCTCGTCGGCAAGCCATATTCTTACGGGAACTATAAAGCCCAGCTTCTTTCTGAAAGCTATCTCCTCGGGGAGAACCTTTGCAGCAGCTGTTCTGAATGCAACCTTGTTCTGCTCCTCGTTCACCTTATACTTTGAAGGCATACGCGATGCAATGTCGAAGATTCTTCTGTCTGTAAGAGGCATACGTATCTCCAGACCGCAGGCTGTACTCATCTTGTCAACGTTGAGGTAGATATCGCCCTCCAGCCATATCTGTATATCAACATCGGACATCTTTGTAAGGGGATCAAGTCCCTCAGTCTCGTCGTAGATGTACTTTACAAGGTTTATAGGAAGCACACTGGGATCATAGTGCTTTAATATCTTCTGCTTTTCCTCTTCCTTCATGATGTTGGTATTGCCCACGTAGAAGGTCTTGAGGTTGTCGCCGTAGCGCTCCGCATTGCGGTACATATTGTAGCCGCCGAAGAACTCGTCTGCTCCCTCTCCCGAATAGCAGAGCTTTGTATGCTCGGCAGTAGCCTTGCAGCCAAGTGTGAATACTATAGCGGAAGCGTCGCCTAAAGGCTGCTCCATATTGTACATTACAAAGGGAACGATATCGAAGAAGTCCTTGGGCTGAATATTTGCAACGGAATGCTCGACATTCAGGAGCTCCGCAGTCTTTGCGGCAACACGTGACTCATCGAAACGCTCCTCGTCGTATCCGCAGGAATCCGCTCTCTTTGCGTCGGACATTGCCAGAACATAGGACGAGTCAACGCCGCCTGAGAGGAATGACTCTGCGACTTCATTGTCGTCCTTGACCTCGGGGAAAATATTAGTCAGTGTAGTGTGTATCTCGTCAGCCCATTCATCAAGAGACTTGCTCTCGTCGGGCTTGAATGTGGGAGTCCAGTAGCGCTCAACTGTGAGCTTGCCGTTCTCAAATTCCAGCCAGTGACCGGGCATAAGCTTCTTTACGCCCTTGAAGAATGTGTCCTCACCTGCAACATAGGTAAGTGTCATATAGATCTGGAGCATATCCACATTGAGCTCCTTGACGAAGCCCTCCTGACCGATTATCCTACTGATATTCGTACCGCAGAGAAGTCTGTTGTCGGCAGTGATGTAGTAATAGAAAGGCTTGGTGCCGAACTGATCTCTCAGGCAGAAATACTTGTCTTTATCGGTGTCGTAAAGTGCAAAGGCAAACATTCCGTAGAAATGGTCAGCCATTTCCCTGCCCCACTTCTCGTAAGCCTTTACGATGATAGCCTTTTCGCGCTCCTCACGGGAAAGAGTATTATCAATGCCAAGCTCCTGACAAAGTCCTCTCCAGTTTCTGATATGACCTCTGTAATCGCAGATATTTATCAATTTAATTCACCTCGTATAGTGTCGCTTATTATATTTCTTCGTAGATCTGTGGACGGTTCATAAGTGCGCCCAGTGCGTGTCTTACATCTCCGCCGTTGAAAAGCACCTCATTGAGCTGCTCGGTAATAGGAAGTTCAACGCCGAGACGCTTTGCAAGACCGTATGCAGCCTTGCAGCAGAAATAGCCCTCAACAGTGCCTACGCGTTCAACAGCTTCCTCGGGAGATACTCCCTGACCGATAAGTATGCCTGCACGTCTGTTGCGGCTGTGCATACTTGTACAGGTAACGATAAGGTCTCCGATACCTGTGAGACCGCTGAAAGTTACAGGGTTAGCGCCTGCCGCTTTTCCGAGGCGGGCTATCTCATGGATACCGCGGGTCATAAGTGCAGCCTTGGTGTTGTCACCGTAGCCCAGACCGTCGCATATACCAACGCAGAGAGCAATGATATTCTTGAGAGCTCCGCCTATCTCGCAGCCCTTTACATCGTCGTTGAGATATATCCTCATAAAATTATTGCCGAATTCACGCTGAACATACTCGGCAGCTTCGTGATTCTCAGAGGCTGCAACAACAGTTGTGGGCACGCATCTTGCCACTTCCTCAGCATGGGACGGACCTGAAAGCACTACCATTTTCTTTGTGGGTATCTCCTCACATATGACCTCGCTGAGAGTTTTAAGGCTGCCCTCTTCAAGTCCCTTGCCTGTATTGACAATGACCATATTATCATCGCAGTATGGCGCAGCTTCCTTTGCCACGCTGCGTACAAATGAGGACGGTATGCCGAATACAAGCATATCGCAGCCCTTGATACAGGATATATCGCTTGTCATTGCGATGCTCTCTGACACAGGAACTCCGGGGAGCTTCTGTACATGCTCTCCGTGAGAGCGGATATCATCTATTTCCGACTGGAACTTCGACCATACTGTAACATCATGTTTTCCGCAGTGTTCAGCCATTATTGCAAGTGCAAGACCAAAACCGCCCGAACCGAGTATAACTATTTTTGCCATAGAAGATCACTCCTTACGATAAATCAGTCTCTGCCTATATCTATGGTGTTGAATGTAAATTTATTCTCATTTCCGTCAATAAGTCTCCGGATATTTGTGCGGTGCATATATATGACCATTGCCGCCATTGGCAGTGACAAAAGCATATAGAAACAGCTTCTTCCAAAGGAATAGCCGTCAACTATCCATGACATAAGCAGTGTTGCCAGCGGACAGTATGCTGTTGAGATCATTGACGCAAGTGAAACGTACTTGGATATTGCAAGTATCACTACAAAAATAGCAAGAAGTGCAAGGAATACCTTGTAGTCAACTGCAAGGAATGAAGCTGCTCCCACAAGAACGCCCTTTCCGCCCTTGAAGCCGTAGTATATAGGAAAAACATGTCCTATAATAGCGAAGAGGCCTGCTATATAGCCTATATAGTGGGTATCATTTCCGGGGAGCAAACCTGCGTGTAGCAGGTGGCAGAAGCCTCTTGCAAGGAATACTGCTATAACGCCCTTGAGAAGATCGCCTATGAGAGTAAGGAGGGCACATGGCTTGCCTGCGCATCTCAGGGTATTGGTGAGACCTGCGTTCTTACTGCCCATATCGCGGATATCTCTGCCTGTCATCATTCTGACAACAATGATAGAGAAATTGAGACTGCCGAGGAAATAGCCAAGACCTGCGGCAGCAATAATCGAGAAAAACACCTTCATTATTTATCATTTCCTCCCCTCTCACGGACAATAAAACGAACAGGAGTTCCTTCAAGTCCGAATGTTGAGCGTATTTGATTTTCAATATATCTTCTGTATGAGAAATGGAAAAGGTCTGCCCTGTTTACGAATGTAACGAAGGTAGGCGGCTTTGTGGAGGGCTGAGTCATGTAGTATATTTTCAGTCGTCTGCCCTTGTCTGAGGGGGGCTGAACTCTTGTAGTGGCATAGGCAAGGACATCATTGAGCATACCTGTGGATATTCTCATGCTGTTCTGCTCATATACGTACTTGATAAGCTCATAGAGCTTGTTGATACGCTGCCCTGTCTTTGCGGAGATAAATACAAAGGGTACGTATGACATGAAGCTGAAGTCGTTTTCCAGCTTTGTTCTGTACTCCTGCATGGTCTTATCGTCCTTTTCGATGAGATCCCACTTGTTGACAGCTACAACGCAGGCTTTTCCCTGTTCGTGAGCGTAGCCCGCTACCTTTGAATCCTGCTCTGTGAAGCCCTCAGAGGCGTCAAGCATAATTACGCACACATCAGCTCTGTCAACAGCCATATATGCACGGAGAACGCTGTAATGCTCCACCTTTTCCGTGACCTTTGACTTCTTGCGGATACCTGCTGTATCGATGAAAACGAACTTGCCGAACTCATTCTCGATGACTGTATCCGTTGAATCACGGGTAGTTCCCGCAATATCGGAAACTATAACGCGCTCCTCGCCTGCTATCTTGTTGATAAGTGAGGACTTTCCTGCGTTAGGCTTACCGATAACGGCTACCTTGATGTGATCCTCTCCGTAATCCGCCTCCTCACCGTCAGGCAGGCTCTCATATACTTTGTCCAGCATATCGCCTGTACCGTGTCCGTGAACGGAGGATATAGGATAGGGATCGCCCAGTCCCAGATTATAGAACTCGTAAAGCTCCAGCGGAGGGTCTCCGAGATTATCAACTTTATTTACAGCAAGAACAATAGGCTTGCCGCTTTTCAGGAGCATCTGTGCCACAGCGTAATCGTCAGCGGTAACTCCGCAGCGAATATCGGTGACAAAGACGATAACGTCAGCCTTTTCGATAGCAAGCTCCGACTGTCTTCTCATCTGTGCAAGGATAACGTCGTTGCTGTCAGGCTCAATACCGCCTGTATCCACCACCATGAACTCCTTGCCGCGCCATTCACACTTAGAGTAGATACGGTCGCGTGTAACACCGGGAGTATCCTCTACGATAGATAAGCGCTGTCCTATAAGCTTGTTGAAAAGTGTGGACTTTCCTACATTAGGACGTCCAACAACTGCAACTATCGGTAATGACATTACATTGCTCTCCTTTCTCTCTTTTTATTTCAAAACCAGTCTCAGTATCACTGCCAGCCATAAATGGGCAGGATAGAATATATAGAAAAACCACTTGGAAAATTTCGGGAATCTTCCCTTTTTTCCGTTATAAAATACGGTCATCAGGGCATATGCCGCAGCAAAGTCGAATATATGCACAGCTGTGACCTCTATCATTATAGGCTTTAAGCCCTGTATACAGTAAGGTATGAAGCTCATCAGGATATAAGCTGCCCATACCGAGCTGTACCATATGAGCCTTGCCTTTGGCTTTTCGCGGAAAATATGGAGTCCCAGCACAGTGAGCGGACCGAATATCATCCACTCGGAAACAAGGACTGCCGTAGCTCCGCATATCAGCATCACAAGGGCGATGCGCTGCCAGAGCTTGAAATGGCTCTCCCAAGCGCACAGTGTAAGCAGACAGAAAAACAGGGTGAACATGATGTTAGCGCCCCACCAGCCTGTTATAGGTCCCCACAAAATGGTAAAGGGCACCTGTGTTATACACGCGAACAGGAACAGCCTCTGAGCGTATTTCTTCACGGAACGGGTATACTTGTAGCCGTCGGCAATAAAGAAAAACATAACAGGCGGAGTAAGCAGACTCAGCTCGATGAATATCCTCTGCCATAAGGGGCAGTCCTCAAACAGACCGTCGGGCGGTGTATCGCCCACGCTGAGCCATGCAAAGAGGTGTCCCCAGAACATGAAAAATATAATGATATACTTTATCACATCGCGGTTTATGACTTTTAGCCTGCTGTCCTTTTCCATATTCTCCCCCAAAAGCCGATATATTTACACTGCGTCAGCTCACAGCTGTATTATACGAATATAAGCTTTCATAAGCACTGAGATATCCGCTGAAACTTAAAAAGGAGAGAAGGATCCACTCCTCCTCTCCTTCTCTTTTATCGGATCAAGCCGATTATTCAGCGTCGATCTTAAGGACCTCAACGCCCTTATAGAATCCGCAGTTTTTGCAAACCTTATGCGGAGCCTTATATGCGCCGCAGTTGTCACACTTGGACATTGCGGGTGCTTCAAGCTTCCATACAGCACTGCGTCTCTTATCGCGTCTTGCCTTAGAAGTTTTTCTCTTTGGTACAGCCATTCTGGCACCTCCTTACAGAGCCTCACGGCTCAGATTAATTAAGATGATCACACTGAGTCTCATTCAGGTCGCAGCCGCATACCATACAAAGTCCCTTGCAGTCTTCCCTGCAAAGCACCTTAGTCGGCAGGCTGAGAAGAATATCGTTCAGTGCAACTTCATTCAATTCAATGCTCTCGCCGTCTGCCACAAGATAATCATCGTTATCGTCGTTGCTGACGGAAGGAACAACAATATGATCGAAAGAAAGATCATAGTCCTCGGAAAACTCTTTCAGACACCTGTCGCAGGTGTGAAGAAGCTTGAATACAGCGGTATAGTCAAGATAGACTACACCTGCTCTGTTGTAGAATTTTCCGCTGAGACTAACGTCCGAACCAAAGGAAAAACCTTTTATATCATTGAATTCGTCTGCGGTTATCTCATAGGAGAAATCTTTTTTCTCTCCGACAATATTGAATATCTGCTTTAAATTGATCTTCATATAACAATCCTTCAGAGCACTATAAGATATATTATACACCAAATGACTTTATCTGTCAATACTTCGGTGTAAAAATTTCAAATTTTTCGCAGAATTACTTGATGAACTGCTTAACGCTCTCGGGAAGCTCTGCATCATCAGCAGAAACTGTGAATACGATAGTAGCCTCTTCGCCTGTGAGCTTGTCCAGCTTCTCGAAAAGTCCGCCAAGAGCATCGTAATCTCTGCCAACGATCTTGAGGATACCGTCAACAAAAACGTCCTTGATATCGTAGTTGCCTGCCAGCATACCTGCTACAAAGCCGTAGAATGCATCTACACCCTCGATAGCAAAGCTCTCTGTATCGCACCATCTAACTCTGAAGCTGATAGAACGTCTGATATTATCGCCCTTTTCGATGCAAACGAGGTTGCCGTTTGTAGACTTTACAGCCTCGTTGATCTGGTCGATGAGTATCTTTGTCTTACCTGTGCCTTTTTTGCCTGTAATAAGTTTAATCATAATTTACTCCTTCCGTGCCTTGCGGCATTTGTGACGTATTATATTTTGTATTATGAGCTAAACGGACCTATCAGCCGAGCTTAGCTTCAAGAGCTGCCTTTGCGCCCTCATATCCGGGCTTGCCGAGAAGTGCAAACATATTGGACTTATAGCTTTCAACACCCGGCTGATTGAAAGGATTAACTCCGAGAACATAGCCTGAGATAGCACAAGCTTTCTCAAAGAAGTAGATCATGTAGCCTACATTTTCCTCTGTAGTATCATCAAGCTCGAGTATGATATTTGGAACACCGCCCTCTGTATGAGCGAGAACTGTACCCTCGAAAGCCTTTCTGTTTACGATGGACATATTCTGGTTTGTAAGGAAGTTGAGTCCGTCAAGGTTCTCTGCGTCGGGCTCCAGGAAGAGATCAGTCTTGGGCTTCTTGATATCAACGACTGTCTCGAAGAGGATTCTTGCACCGTCCTGGATATACTGGCCCATTGAGTGAAGATCTGTTGAGAAAACAGCTGCTGACGGGAATATACCCTTGTTGTCCTTGCCCTCGCTCTCGCCGAAGAGCTGCTTGTACCACTCAGACATCATTACGAAGCTTGGGTCGTAAGAAACCAGCATTTCAACTGACTTGCCCTTTCTATAAAGGATATTTCTGAGTGCAGCATACTTATAGCAGTCGTTGTTGTCGAAATCAGCGCAGAAATCAGCCTGTGCCTTAGCGGCACCCTTCATAAGAGCGTCGATGTCACAGCCTGCAACTGCGATAGGAAGCAGACCAACAGCTGTAAGAACTGAGAAACGTCCTCCTACATCGTCAGGGATAACGAAAGTCTCGTAACCCTCAGCGTCAGAGAGGTTCTTGAGAGTTCCTCTTGCCTTGTCTGTAGTAGCGAAAATACGGTTCTTAGCCTCTTTCTTGCCGTATTTATCCTCAACCATTTTCTTGAAGATCCTGAAAGCAAGAGCGGGCTCTGTAGTAGTACCTGACTTAGAGATAACGTTTACAGAGAAGTCCTTACCCTCACAGAGTGCAATGATCTCGTTAAGGTAAGCAGGGTTGATGCTGTTTCCAACGTAGTAGATATCAGGTGTGTCCTTCTTCATATTGTTATAAAGAGGAGACTTGAGAAGCTCGATAGCTGCTCTTGCACCGAGATATGAACCACCGATACCGATAACGATAAGGATATCGGAATTTGCCTTTATTCTCTCGGCAGCTGCCTTGATACGTGCAAATTCTTCCTTATCATAGGCTGTAGGGAGCTCTACCCAGCCTAAAAAGTCATTGCCCAGACCTGACTTGCTGTGAAGTGACTGAGCAGCAGCCTCTACCTGAGCCTTGATGCCTGTCAGCTCGTCAGCATTGACGAAGTCCTTCAAGTATTTGGTGTTGAGTTTTAAAGACATTAGAATTTACCTCCAATATGTATGAAAAGCCATACAAATATAATTTACCATCTTTATGATACTATATTTTCGGATTTTTTTCAAGCCCTTTGCGTAACAATTTCAACATTTGTATATTTATAACAATTATTCTCTTATTTTTCCATCATTTTCTCCAACAGCTTACCCAAAACATAACTGTAGCTCAGCTTGGGAACGGCGCTTTTAGTAAGCAGTTCAGTCTCATAGACAAGCATATCGTCATTATAGAAGGCTGCCGTACCGATTGGCTGACCAATTCTTACGGGAGCTGTCAGGTATTCGGGGATGACCACACGGGCACGAAGCTCTCCCGAGCCCTTTGGAACAGCCGCTTTTCCCTGCTCTTTCAGGTATATCTCAACAGCTGAAGCAGTTCCGTTTTTCACCTTTACGGGAGCAAGCATCTCGTCGGGGAACATGGTAAAGGTCACCTTATAGCCGCTGAAGCCGCTGCGCAAAAGCCTTTTTGCCGTCCCGAAGGATATATCCTCATTCTCAGAACCAAGAACTACCGAGACAAAAGTACTGCCCTTTTCGTTTCTGCCGCCCTCCGCAATGCAGTATCCCGCTTCATCGGAATGGCAGGCCTTGAAGCCGATGTGTCGGTCGTACGTCCTTGTGAGAGTGTTCTCGCTGACAAGCTCTGTTCTACCGCCCTTTACGAAGTCACGCCACGTTGTAAACATGGGCGCAAGGAAGTCGTACTCCGCCAGCTGACAGCATATCACCGCCATATCATGGGCTGTGGTGTACTCATCGGGCGAATAATACCCATAAGGCGAAACGAACCTTGTATCGCGGAGTCCAAGGTCAAAAGCCTTTGCGTTCATGTCCATGACGAAGCTCTCGATACTCCCCGCTGACTTCTCCGCAAGAACGGTCATTGCGTCGTTGGCGTTGCCGATAATAACGCTTTTGAGGAGTTCTTCAACTGTTATTTTGTCGCCGCTTTCAAGCCATATCACCGCACCTTTGGTATTTGTAACGCTCTCGGAAGCCGTAAGCTCGTCAGCAAGGGAATACTCCCCATTCTGTATATCCTCGGCAATGAGCAGGACGCTCATAAGCTTTGTGAGATAGCTCCCGTTGAGCCGTTTATCGGCGTTGAGCTCATTGAGTACCGTATGTGTTTCGGCTTCCATGAGCACATATGCCTTAGGCTCAGGCTCTTCACTTTCCACAGCTCCCATAAATAAAGCCGAAAATACGCATATTGCAATAAAAGCAGCCCAGGTCCGTAATTTTCTCAGCATATTCATCACCTCACAGGATAATATGCGATTTTTTGCAAAAAAATGAAAAAAGGAGCAGCAACAAGCTGCTCCCTTATATTATTCATTTTTTAAAGCGGTGATAATGAACGCGTCCTTATTATCGCCTGTAATCTCGTAATTACCCGATATCGGTACTCTCGTTTTGTACTTCTCGTCGTTTCCGGTAACAGAGTACACCTGATATCCCTTATTATTGAACGTAAAGGAATAGGGCTCTTCAAAGGTATACTGCTCAAGGAAGTCAACGTACTCTTCCAGACACATTTCCTTTTTAGCCATTATTGCCGCGTGTACCTCACCCACGTATCTGAGATGCCACGGACAATATTCATTGCCTGTCTTGTCCTTCTTATTCTGCGGATACCTTACTATAAATCCGTACTTCCAGCAGTTCTCAACTATCCAGCCCTCTGTATCATATCCGTCGTATGACAGCACAGAGCCATAGGCATTAAGTGCGAGGTCTACGCAGTAACCTGCCTTGGACTCGCTGAAAGACTTTGGGCAGTATGAATTTTCACCTGTATATGTATCGGTAGTTCCGTATACGATAAAATCAGCTAAAGCAGTCTGGTTTGCATAATCCTCCATCATGGAGTTGAGTGCCTCTGCCGCGTCCTCGTTGAGGAATACCTCCTCGTCAACAAGGGTATAGAATTCGTTCTTCTCTTCCGACAGGTCAACCAGTGCTTTACTGTTTTCCTCTTTAGCGGGAGCGCTTTCGGTATATATTGCAAGCAATCCTTCTGCAAGATCATTTTTTGAGATCTCGTACTCAGAATAGCCAAGATACTTCACACCTTCAAAGGCAGTTGTCATTTCGTCGGTTGTTCCCAGCGAAAGGCTGCTTCCCGTAGGTGCTTCCTCCTGAGCTTCTGAGCTGCGGAATGTTCCGTTAATTGTAAGATTGTAGGGCTGCTGTGATGCCAGACTTCTTCTGAGCGTATCAGCTCCTGAAAGTGTGACCACAATAGCGCCCATAGCCAGCAGTACTCTGCTGAGCCTGAGCTTCTTTTTCTTTGGCTCCTGCATTTTGATTATATCCTCCGATTTTTTGTTCTACATCATAAAATAATACTGTGGTTATCTTTCTGTAGGCGCTTTTTTCTTTTTCCGCCGATCATTCAGACGCATTGTGCATCTGAGTATTATTTATGTTTTATCAGAATAGCATTCAGCCAATTTGTCTTTGATCCTGTCCCCCGACCTGTCCGTCGGCAGGGAAATAAAAAAGACACTGCTGTTTTCCTGCCTGTTCTGTAGAAACTCGGAAATAAAGGTGCGACACCTTTTATGTCAGCCTGAACCGATAACAGGTCATGCAGAAACAGTACGTCTGCAAAAGCCTGCACTCAGCCCATAGTCATGACTCCGAAAAATATTAGAACTTTAAAGGAAAACCGCTGTGCCTGTATATTTTTATAAGCATTGCGATATTTGTTTCCTTCTTTTGTTCATTCTACACCATAATATTATATATCTCTGTATCTTATATTATAGTACACAAAAAAATTCTTGTCAACATTTTTTTCATATTCTCCGAATTAGACAAAAACTATGTTCTATCTTATACAGACAGCACAAAGAGCTCCCCTTTCGGAGAGCTCTGTCCTCATAGTTCAACATTTATGCTGTCTTTAAGCTCAAATGAGTAGAGCAGCATTTCCTTGACCTTTTTGCCTGTAGTCAGCTCTATTGCCGCCTTGTAGAGCTTCAGCTGCATGGAATAACGCTCTTTCAGCGCCGCAAGAGATACTCCCCTGTCGGACTTGTAATCAACTATTACAATGCCATCTGGCTCCTCAAACATAAGGTCTATGATGCCCTTTATCATACCGTCGGACTTTTTAAGCCTGTCGAGAGTTTCGTTCTCTACGTTGAGCTGAGAGACTGCGACCATGAATTTCTTCTCCCTCACATATCGCAGAGAGCTCTTTATCCTGCCGTACAGCGGGCTTTTGAAGAACGCCGAGACATTCTCCGCGCTTATGGACTCAGCCTCAGCAGGACTTATATAGCCTTTCTGAGAGACATTTGCTATCTCCGCCTCGGGAGCTTCAATAGCGCTGTCAAAATCGCAGTACTGGAAGAATGTATGTATTGCTGTTCCCCGCTCAGCGCCTGTGAGCTTTGAGCCCTCGGACTTGAACCTTGGACGTTTCAGCCTGAAATCGAAGCTGTCGTCGTTCTCTTTCAGCTTCTTTGTTATCTGGGTAACACTGAGCTTTGCAGGAGTTTCGGAGAGAGTCCTGTCATACCGGAAATCTATGAGCTCTTTCATGCGGGCGATAAGCTCAACGTCAGGGACTGCTTCATCTTCGACTGTTTCTTCCTCGGTAAGCTCCGCAGCACCAGTATCGGCTATCTCATATTCAAATAGCTTATCAGCTGATATGCCTGCTCCGAGCCTGCTCACATCAAGTCCAAGCTGCTGAGCTATATCCCCAAACTCAGTGCTGCGTACAACAGCCGCCCACAGCCAGTCGGAGAAGCTCTTAGCCTCCGACACCCATTCGGTTATATCGTCATTGTGGAGCATACAGCTTTCAATGAGCGCATTCACGCGTTTCAGCGCCTTTTCACTGCATTTCAGATTGATGAAGAGCTGCTGCTGAGCTCTTGTAAGTCCTACATAGAGCAGTCTCATTTCCTCGCTGCGGGTCGCCTTTTCTTCCTCGGCAGACAGCATGGTCTGCTGAAACGTCCTGTATTTGCGGAACAGCGTGGGGTCATATAGCACATAGCCTATCCTGCCGTCGTCGCTGCACATAACAGTTTTGGAATCAAACTTGAAGTTCACAGAGGTCTCGGCTATGAAAACAAATGGGAATTCCAGTCCCTTTGAGCGATGCAGGGTAAGCACGCTGACGTACTCCCCCGATGAAGCGGATATTTTTCCCTGTGCGTAATCGCCGTTCTCCATAACTCTGTCCAGGTGACGCAGGAATCCGTTCAAGCCTCCTGTGCCGTCAAAGGCTGCGGAGTTCTCGTAATTCTGGGCGTATTGGATAAGTACGCGAAGGTTCGCACGCTTCTGGTCGCCGTCGCTGTAGAGCTGCATAACGGATATGAAATCCGTGGTGTCGTATATCTCGCCGATAAGCTCTCCGAGAGTCATAGTCACCGAATCAAGCCTGAATTCGTCAAGGGATTCAAGGAATTCCATACAGTGCTCCCTCAGAAACATATCCGTGCATTCCTCATAATCGCCCTCTGCAAGTCCGCGTATTATAGCAAAGAGCGCCCTGTGCTTATCAAGAGACTTTATCACCGCAAGGTCAGAGATACTGAACATATACATTGGCGAGGTCATAACAGCCGCCATAGGTATATCCTGCAAAGGGTTGCTGATAACTCTCAGCAGGTCGATGAGAACTGCTATCTCTCGGGATTTGAGATAGCCTGCTTCCTCGTTGCCCTTTGCAGGCACGCCAAGTCTGTTCAGCTCGTCCGCATAAGCATTTATGTAAGAGTTATTTCTGACGAGAATACAGAAGTCCGACGGTCTGCAGGGACGCTGAGTGCCGTCCCTGTCCGTGACAAGAACGCCATCTTTAAGCATTTGTGCAATCTTCTGCGCCGTAAATACAGCTTCGCGGTCAGCCTTTGCGTCAGTATTAGCGCTGTCGTCCTCCACCTCGCTGGGCTCGTCATTTATAAACGAGATATGGGTAATGCGGTCGCTTCCGTCCGCCGCTGAGAACTGCTCCGCACCGAAATAGAGCATTTCGTCGCTGTTATAGTCTATATCGCCGCAGTTCTCGCTCATTATCTGCGAAAAAACATAGTTTACGAAGTCGATGACCTGAGGCGAACTGCGGAAGTTCTTATTAAGAGTTATGTACTGGTTCTTGCTGACGCTGTCGGCTGAATATCTGTCCGCGCCTTTAAGAGTGGTTATGAAGTTCCGCGGATTAGCCAGTCTGAAACGGTAAATAGACTGCTTTACGTCGCCTACAAGAAAAACATTGTCCCCGTAAAGGGGCTCCCCGTTTTCGCTGAGCTTGTAATCCTTGGATATAAGCTTGAATATCAGATCCTGCTTGTTGTTGGAGTCCTGATACTCGTCGATCATGATTATATCGTAATAGTCGGCTATCTTTTCTGCCGCCTCCGACTGTATTATCCTGCCATTTTCGTCCTCGGCAGCCAGTATATCCAGTGCAAGGCGCTCGCCGTCGTCGAAGCTGAGGGCGTTTTTCTCACACTTTTTCTCCCAGACTATCTCGTGGTACTTTTTCAGCATCTCCATAAGAACAGCCGTTACCTCGCCGCTCTCGGCAAAGTCGCTGTCCAGCGACGTTATGCTGCTTACGACCTTGGAAACAGTCTTTTTTATAATATCTCGCTTTTTCTTGAATATCTCCCTCAGCGCCTTGTCGTGGACAGTTTTCCCCACTCTCACAAGGTCTGCAAAGCTCTCAGCTTTTGCACACTCCTCTAATGTGGGGATACGTCCGCTTCTGAACACTCCGAGAAGATCGGATACATTGTCGTAATCGTTCTCAGCCTGCTCATAGGACTTTACTGCCGCAGGAGCTGACATATCAGGGAATATGCGGCTTATCATGCCCAAATTATCATCAGCAGTCCTCAGCGCCGATTCAAGCTGACGGGTAAGAGTTTCAATAAGCTTTTGATAATATATGGAATCCTCAAAGTCGGTATTGTAGTTGGCGACGGCTTTTTCCAGCCATTTATCCGACATAGCCACCGATGAAAGGAAATTATCGGCACGCTCAATGACCTCTACAAGGCGCTTTTCGTCCTTGATGCAGAAGCTGTCGTACATAAAGGATATTTTGTCGTACTCGTTCTTGCTGTAGTAGTTGATAAGCTCCTCAAGGGCACGGGCTCTCAGCACCTTGTTGTCGGTGTCGTCGAGAACGCTGAACCCCGAGGTTATGCCGTTTTCGCCGATGTTGTCCCTGATAAGATCGAAGCAGAAAGAGTTGATAGTGGATATTCTTGCGCTCTGGAGAAGTATCTGCTGTTTCAGCAGATGACGGTCGTCGGGGCGATCGTTTATAATAGCGCGGAGCTTGCTGTCAAGGCGCTTTTTCAGCTCCGCTGCGGCGTCGTTGGTAAATGTTACCACTACCATTCTGTCCGCACGGACTCCCGAATCCTTGTCCGCTATGAGCTGAACAAGTCTTTCCGTAAGTACAGCGGTCTTGCCGCTTCCTGCGGCTGCGGATACGATAAGTGACGTATCTCTGGCGTCTATTGCGTTCTGCTGCTGTTGGGTCCAGCCCATATTACTCCTCCTCTCCCTTATATTTTTTTCCGAGTATCGCCTGTGCCTCGGCTACTGCGCTGTCGTCGGGCGTTCTCTGGCGTTCAAGCTCGGAATTATCGCATATATTCATGTACTCACAGTAAGTACAGGGCAGCTTGTTCCCCATGAGAAGTGGTATCGCCTCTGCGTCGCCTGCAAGCAGGGACTCCGCCATGCTTTGAAGCTTGCCGTAGGTGTAATTTCTCAGCAAAGTCATTCCCTCTGCGGAGATACAAGCTGAATTCTTGTCCGGAACGCCGTTCTTATCAAGTTTTACGGGTATGTATTCGCCGCGGACGTTCTTTTCCATAGCTTCAAGGATATCCATATCGCCCAGTACAAGTCCGCTGGTGCGGAGCGCCGAGCTGACAGCTCCCGTGTTCTTTGAATCGACCTTGTGAGACTCCAGATGTACCTCTGAAATCCTTACGGGAGAATAGAGAACTCCCGCAGGAGCATACCCCTCATACACGCCGCCCTTGTCCGTGGAAGCGAACAGATACAGCAGCATCTGCATATTTATTCCGCAGGCAAGAGTCTCCGCAGTTATGTCCTTACGGCTGCTCTTGTAGTCTATTATGCGGAGATATCTGTCTCCGTCTATATCGCAGACATCGGCTCTGTCAACTATTCCGCCGAAGCTGAGCTGTTTTCCGTCCCCGAAAGGAATTATGACAGAATGGCTGTCCCGAAGGTCGAGCTCAAATTTATGTGGTACGAAATCCGAAGCCATAAGAGCCTGCTGAGTGTACATGAAGACCTCAGACATACGCTCGGTGAGCTTGTTGAAGATAAGGTCGAACTTGGCGTCCTTGCCGAAATCTCCCGCAAGAGCCTCCGTGCGGTATTCCTCGGCACAGGCGTTTATCTCGGCTTTCATTTCATCGCAGGGCAGCTCCACAAACTCAGCCTTGCTGTATTTCCTGAGTATGCCGTAAAAGCACCTGTGGGTGAGCTCGCCTGCGATGCGGGCGTCAAGCTCCACCTTTTCATTGAGATGAAGTCTCAGGCATTTATCGCAGAAGTATTTGAAGTGGCAGAGATTGTACTCCTCCAGTCCCGACGAGGACAGCTTTAAGGGCTCAAAGCTTTGCAGCTTCTCCATAATGTCCCTGTCTATGCTGAAGCTCTGGGTGTGATAGCCCCTGCTCATAACATATGAGAGCCTGCGCTTATATTCGGGAGCTCCCATGAGAAGCTCCTTAACGGAAGCAACGGCGGGACTATTGCTCTTGCGCTCCTGCATATAGTGATAGAACGCAGAATGGAGCGTTGCCGCGTAGTAGTCGGCTGAAAGGCTGCTGCCGTTCATGCGTATGCTCTCATCGCCGAACATGGCGATTATCCTGTCTACTATCTGTGCGGGATATTTCGCCTGTCCCGAAAGGTCTGACAGCGGATAGGTCATATAAAGCCTGTCGGAAGCCGCTGATATGGCCTTATATACCACAAGGCGCTCGGAAGCGATAAGCTCCGCAAGAGGTGTGGAAAGCTCTATGCCGTTTTCGGAGAGCTTGGTCTTCTCAGCCTCCGAGAAAAGCCCGTGAAGGCTTATCTGATTGGGGAAGTCACCGTCATTGGCTCCCATAACGAACACGACTCTCGGGGAGTCCAGACGTGCCATACGTGCGGAAGCCGCCGTTACAGTGTCCAGCGTCTGTGGGGGCACGGAGTATTTGATACGTCCTATCATGGAGCGGATAATACGGTTAAACTCCGAAAAGCTTATGTCCTTATCCCCCAGTGTATCGCTGAGACTGTCAAGTATATCCATAAGGCAGCCCCAGAGCCGTTTCAGCTCCGCAGCTTCGTAGTCCTTGTTCTGCTTAATGAGCTGTCCCATGAGCTTTGCCGTGTTTTTCTCGGCATTGCAGTAAACTATATGGTCGTACAGCAGGGAGCAAAGCTTCTCCGCAGTGTTTTTGCCGCTGAGCTTCTTTTTAAGCTTAACGAGAGGGACAACCGTCTTGTTCCTGATTCTCTCCAGAAGCTCCAGCTGCTCGTCCTCTGCTCTGAACTCATCAAGCCAGCTGTCGCCGTCAACGTCCCATTTATAGCAGTAGTTTTCCAGCAGTGATACCTCGGTTAGCGAGACGTCGAGGAGTCCGCTTTTCAGGAAACGGAATATCTGCTCTGAGCGGATACGTCGGCTTGAAAGAATATCAAGCATTGACGTGAAAAATACCATTATGGAGGTATGGGCAACCTCCTTTTCAAGACTGAGGAAATATGGTATGTCGTACCTCTTGAAAGAAGCCTTCAGCACATCGGAGTATAACGCGATATCATTGGAGATTATGGCAATATCCTTGTACATCAGCGACCTGTCCTCATAGACAATGTGCTTTATTGTTGCGCATACGAACTCCGCCTCGTCGTACATATCCTTTGACTCAAAAATATGGACATTTTCAGCTCTCGGAGCTTTATCGGCTTCGTTTCTCAGGTTCACAAGAGCCCGTCTGCTGACGTATTCAAGGTCGGGTGTTTTGAATCTATAGCATTTACCGCACTTTTCAACAGCAGTCTCCCTGCCGAGCTCACGGCAGATGTTCATTATCTTTCTGTAGGTGTCGTTAACTGTCTCGAAGAGGGTATACTCCCCTGCGTTCACATCGTCTGTTCTGAGAGCTATGCACACATTTTCGGCAGATGATATCATTACGCGAAGCATTTCGTACTGGTCGGCAGTAAAGCTCTCAAACTCATCAAGGAAAACCGTCTTGCCCTTGAAATACTCATGAATATTAGCGACAGCGGCTGCCTCGCGGATATTGTCCAGCTCGTCCTTGAAGCCGTATTCAGCCATAAGCCGCTCATATTCAAGAAAAATAGCCGCCACGTCGTCGGTCTTATCCATAAGCCTCTTGTCGAGAGTACGCGAGCGCTGAACAAGCTCCTCGGGAGTGATGCCCGAACGCTTTATATCACGTATCAGCGTCATTATCTCCTCGGCAAAGCCGCTCTGCATACTCTGTCTGCGGAAGCTGCTGAGGGACTCGGGACGGGACAGAGCCGTATTCACAGCCTGATATATAAGTATCATTTTTGCCATATCATCGGCATATTCGCCCTTGCGGTCAGGGTCGCCGTAGAGCTGAAAGAGCTGTCTTGCAAGACCTGTAAAGCTCAGTGAGAACAGCTCGTTGAAGTTCTCGGCACCGAGGAAGAAATACAGCTTTTTATCGAAATCCTGCGAAAACTGCTCGGGAACTATTATGCAGAGCTTATCGGCAGCTCCGCATTTTTCCTGTATCTTTGCGAACATTCTTGTGGTTTTTCCACAGCCTGCTGCGCCTGTTATAAATTCGACCATAACTATCCTCTTTACATAAAATATGCATACCGCAGATCAGCGGTATGCATATCAGCTTTTGTTATCAGAAACCGTTAAGGTGGTTCTTTGCCATTATCTCCGGGAAATTGAGGTAAGCATAATCAAGATTGAAGCTTCCGCTCAGACCCTCGACCTTTCCGTCGTTGGTGTACTGCCACATATTGTAGTTCTTCCTGAACTCCGGCTTTGAAACTCCGTAATGAGCTACCCACACATCATACTTTGAGAAAACAGACTCGTCTACTCTTGTATTAAGGAAGTTTGCATAGCTCTTTATGCCTACATAGTAGCCTTCTTTCTCAAGAGTTGAGCAGAAAGCGTTGATGATATCGGTTATCTCCTGATTGGTCATTGTTGAGAAGCACTGATCCTCTATACAATAATATATCGGATAAGCAAACTTATGTCCGCCAATGACCTCCAGACAAGCCTTTGCCTCAAGGACAGCGTCCTCGGGAGACGAAGCGTAGCTGTACCAGTAAGCTCCGCAGTCGATACCTGCCTTTTCAGCACCCTCGATATTTGCTTCAAAGTACTTATCGGTCTGTGAAGCAAGATCGCCGTAGCCTGCACGTATCATTGCATAGTTTATGCCTGAATTCTTTACTGCTTCCCAGTCCACCTTGCCCTGCCATACCGAAACGTCGATACCGCTTGCAACACCTCTGTCTATACTGAGAGGACGAAGATTCTCGGTCTCGTCTGTTTCTGTACCATCAGGCTCATATGTATCAGGTGATATAAGATAGGGATAATTCACGTAGCAGTGGTCAAGGTCAACGACCGTGTTTATGCCGTTTACAGTACCTGCATCGCTGTGCTGCCACATGCCGTAGTCTCCCTTGTATCCGGGTGCCTTGACGTTCCAGTGAGCTACCCATATAGCATATTTGTCAAGTACCTGCTGATAAACCTTTGATGAAAGCAGACTTGAAAAACTGTATATGCCTGCATAATAGCCCTTGGACTCTATTGTAGAACAGAAAGAATCGATAATTGCTGATATCTCGGCAACAGGAAGCTTTTTCTGTCCCTCCTCCTCAATATCAAAATATACAGGATAATGAATATCATAATCCTTTATGATATTATAGCAGGACTCGGCTTCCTCCCGTGCCTCCTCGGGACTGTATGCGTAGCTGTACCAGTAGATGCCCACGTCCATGCCGACCTTCTTGGCTTCCTCGATGTTGTACTGGAACCATGTATCCTTCTGATATGGATACTTATCGGCATTTCCGTAACCTGCTCTTATTATGGCAAAATCTATTCCGCTGTCCTTGACAGCCTGCCAGTCGATCTTCCCCTGAGCATAGGAAACATCGATGCCTTCAGTCTTTTTATACATAAGGCTTTTGTCGCCCGAATGAAGCTTCACATATTTCTGATGAGCGTTATAGATATCAAAAACATTGAACGGTACTTCTGTCATGCTTGAAGCCTCAACAGTGTTTTCGTCAGCAGTATCCTGTAAGATACTGCCCGAAGCCTCTTTACTTTCAAGACTAATTGTGGTATCATATATATTGCAGCTTATATTATTTTCGGCGAAAGCTTCTGAGGGTGATAATACTGCTCCTGTACCGACAAATGAAAATGCTGTCAGAACAGAAAGCAGTCTCTTACATATCCTCATATCCGATCAAACTCCCTTTCGTTAACGTTACAAAAAAGAAATAACTGTATCATAGCTTTTTGTAAATTATAACATACTTCTGAACATTTTTCAACTGTTACAGTCCAAAAAAAATCAAGAGGAGCACATTTTTGTATGGTTTGAAGAAATTTAAGAAATGTTTTTGTAACTTATAGATACTTTTTTGTAATAATCAGGAGATTTTAAATGAAGAAATTTGTGATAAATGACAATGACAGTGGTCAAAGGATAGATAAATTTGTAACAAAAGCTCTGCCTGATATGCCCAAGAGCATGATGTATCGTCTGATACGCAAAAAAGACATAAAGATAAACGGCAAGCGCTGCGATATAGCTTCAAGGCTTAACACAGGGGATATCGTCACCATTTATGTCAAGGACGAGGTGTCTGAGGTCAAGCAGCACGACATGTCTTTTCTGAAATGCTCCCCGGACCTTGACATAGTCTATGAGGACGAGAATGTGCTCATTGTCAGCAAGCCTGTGGGACTTGACTCCCACTCAAACGGCAGTCCTCTCACCGATACTCTTATCGACAGGATAAAGCACTACTTATATAATAAAAAAGAGTACGCGCCCGAAAACGAGAGTTCCTTTGCCCCTGCACTGTGCAGCCGCCTTGACAGAAATACCTGCGGACTTGTGACCGCTGCAAAGACCGCAGCAGCTCTCCGTGACATCAACGAAGCAATACGAAGCGGCAATTTGCATAAGATATATCACTGTGTTACCGCATCTCCCCTGCCCAAAACAGAGGATATAATCACCGCCTATCATCAAAAAGACGAGTCAAGAAATCTTGTGAAGATCCTCGACTCGCCTGCTGACGGTTTTAAGATTATAAAAACGGGCTACCGCGTCCTTGCGGAAAAAGCCCCTCTTGCCCTTGTTGAAGTCACACTGTACACGGGACGCACTCATCAGATACGCGCTCATCTTGCGCATATCGGAGCTCCCATACTTGGCGACGGCAAATACGGCAATACTGCCGTAAACAAGAGATACGGCGTATTCCGTCAGGCGCTCTGCGCCTACGCTCTTAAATTTGAACTTCCCGAGGATTCGGCTGTAAGTTATCTCAATAAACTGGAGATTACAGCTCCCAAGCCTGATTTTGAGAAAAAGCTCTTTAGTTAGGCTGACCAACTCTGTGACGGAGATTTTCCTCCTTGAGCTCTCTGCCCTCAGCAATGAGGGCTCTCATTTTGTCCTTATCGCCGCTTTTCAGCGCCTCGCTGTACTTGTTGAGGTTTGCGATAAGGGTATCCAGCTCGTACTGGAGGTTCTCTCTGTTCTGCATGAAAAGGTCAGTCCACATCTTCTCGTTCATAGTGGCTATTCTGGTCATATCCTGAAAGCTTCCTCCGCTGAATCCGCACTCAAGACCAAGCTCGGGGCTCTTTACATAGGCACTTGAAACTATATGAGCCAGCTGAGATGTATACGCTATCATTTTATCGTGGTTCTCGGGACTTGTAACTACTATCTTGCCTGCTCCTATTTCCGATGCAACGTTTTTCAGCAGCTCTGTATCCTTTTCGTTGCTGTCCTCAAAGGGAGCGATAATGAAATTAGCCTTTACAAAAAGGTCAGCCGTACTGTTATAGTAGCCGCCGAACTCCTTGCCCGCCATGGGATGGATACCAACGTATCTCAGTCCGTTTGCTTCGGCAATAGCCTTCATTCTGTCGGAAAACTCACCCTTTATGCCGCACACGTCGGTTATAAGGGTGTTTTTGCTTATTTTAGAAGCATTATCATTGAAAAACACCTCCGTAGCCTGAGGGAAAAGAGCGATTATAATAAGGTCGTAGCCCTCAAAGCTTCCGTCGAAAACGTTGTCAAGTGCAACATCGCGGAGAGCGGCGTTCTCGATATCGTGATTAAGGTCGCAGCCTGTTACTGTATGATATGTATATTTTTTCAGCGCTTTGCAAAGTGAACCGCCGATAAGTCCAAGTCCTACAACAAGAATTTTCATAAAAATATCCTCCCGAATCTTTTATCATTTAAAGTATAGCACTTTAAACAGCAAAAGTCAAGAGCTAAAAACATTTTTCTCTCCGCAGCATAAAATATAGTGAGAGCTTTCTCAATTTACAGAAAGGAATGTTTTTATGCCAAAGGTATTTTTAAGTCCTTCTACTCAGGAATGGAACCAATATGCCACTGAGGGCAACGAGGAGCTGTACATGAATCTCCTTGCAGACCGTATGGAGCCGTATCTGCGCTCATGCGGCATAAGCTTTGTACGCAACGATCCCGTGAGAAACGTTACAGGCGCTATTGCAGACTCCAACGCAGGCAGCTACGATGTTCACCTCGCCCTCCACTCCAATGCCGCTCCCGAAAATCTGACAGGCAGACTGAGAGGTATAGATATTTATTTTGCTCCCAAAAGCAGCTACAGCGAAAAGCTTGCAAATATAATTGCCAATAATCTGAAATCGATTTATCCTTTGCCAGACAAAGTAAGAGCAGTCCCAACCTATTCATTGGGAGAGGTGCTGCGCACAAAGGCTGTGGCAGTGCTCTGTGAGCTGGGCTACCACGATAATTACGCAGATGAAGCGTGGCTGAAGAACAATCTTGAAGCCATTGCAAGAAATATAACCGATTCACTCTGCGATTATTTCGGTATCCCATTTGTACCTGCGGGAGCTGTCCGCTGGGGAACTGTCACCACCGACGGAAGCAACCTCAATATACGGAGCTACCCGTCACTTGCAGGAAAGATCATCGGTACCATGCCCGACGGGGCAACTGTGATGATAAACGGCGAGACAAACGGCTGGTACGTTGTCAGCTATAACGGTATAACGGGCTATTCGAGCAGCGAATATATCACATTATAAAAGAAATACCGTACAGTATGATCTGTACGGTATTTTTGTTATTTATCATCGCTGTTCTGTGATCTGCGTCTGCGTCTGTCCTTATCGTTTACCTTCGGGACTGCATATATGGGCTTCATTGGCTTTGACTTGCTCTTGAATACCACATAGGCGTAGATACATATCAGTACATATATTGCGCAGAGCAGGAACGAGATCATCAGTGCTCTGTTGAACCACCTTGACTTCCTGAACATCTTTGCTACATAAAGATTATATTTTGATACAGAGCGCTCAACGTTGCTTACTGCTACTATCTCAACTGTACCCAGCTCCTCGCCCGAATACTCAAGTGTTACCTTGCCGAGAGGCTCGCCCTTTGCTACAGGAGCCTGTAATGAGCTCTTGTACCATTCCACCTTGTCACGGCTTATTGTGGATATATCTATCTCATCATACCAGATACGGGTGAACTCTTCCTTGGGCTTTGCAAGAACATAGTCATTGCCGTCTGCAAGCTCAACGGGAAGCTCACCTACCTCCGCAGTATCAGCAAGAATGGTCTGATAGGAGAAATGTGTGAATGCCCAGTCAAAAAGTGAGATGGCGTCAACTATATGGAAGTATGCAATATCACCGCTTGAAGATTTCAGCGGAGACTTCATAAGCACAGCAAGGTACTTGTTTCCGTCACGGCTTGCCATGGTAATGATATTTCTGCCTGCCATATCAAGGTTCGCGGTCTTTATTCCCTTGGCGCCGCTGTATGCATAGTCACCGCCCGAGTCCATCATAACGTTTGAGTGAGTCCATATCCACTCAGTCGGATTATCGTGGTGTTCTCCATTCGGGATAGAAGGAGTATAGCTGTAGGTAGTCGCTATAGTTTCAAACATTGGAACGTCAAGAGCGTACATGGTAAGCTTTGTCATATCGTTTGCTGTGGTGTACTGTTCCGGGTCGTACAAGCCTGTTGCATTGGTGAAATGGGTATCAAACATACCGAGCTCCGCCGCTTTTGTATTCATCATCTCGATAAAGCGTGATGTGTCGCCCTTGCCTATCTTATACGCGATAGTCTCGCAGGCTTCCACAGACGATGTGAGCATCATCGCATAGAGCAGATCGGTCACCGTAAGAACGTCGCCGTCCTCTATTTCGGCAAATCTCAGATCGTCGGGATACTCATAGTTGTACAGATATTCGTATATGGACTCGTCAACAGTCACCTTTTCATCAAGATCCGCACAGTTTTCAAGACAGACTACAGCAGTCATTATATTTACAAGCGGCCCCGGCATCTGCTTGGTATCGGCATTCTTCTCATGTATGACCATGTTGGAATCAAGATTTATAAGCACAGCGGATTCGCTCTGGATAGGTTCAAGCAGCGGAAAATTAACGGCTCCGGCTTTCGGTACACAGATACATGGCAGTACAATCGCCACCGCAGCCAGCAAGGACAAGAATCTCTTCATAGTTTCTCCTTTATATCAAGCGATATTGTCGCATAAATTCTCAGAATAAAAAACTCCAAGCTATATTATACCAGATTTTTTTGTGTTTTAAAAGAGGTTTCTGAAATTTTTTTTAAATTTCAGAAAATTTTCTTTCTCCCCCTTTACGTTTACAAAAAAATATGCTACAATAATAAACACAGAATGCAGTACAGAAAAAACAGCTGCTAAAAGAACAAAAGACAATACAGAACGGAGGTTTTAATGTGATCTACGTTACAGGAGACACCCACGGAGACATCACGCGCTTTAAAAGCTCTGAAATGAAAAAATTATCCCGCGGCGACACCCTTATCATAGCAGGCGATTTCGGCTTTTTATGGGATAATTCCAAACAGGAACAGGCTAATCTTAAAAGGCTTTCCGAGAAAAATTTCAGAATAGCTTTTGTGGACGGTTGTCATGAAAATTACGACCTGCTTGAAAAATATCCCCTTGAAACATGGAACGGCGGCAAAATACGGAAGATCGAAAAGAACGTGTTTCATCTTCTCCGCGGACAGGTCTATACCATTGAAAAAAAGAAGATCTTCACTTTCGGCGGCGGTCACAGTCAGGATATAGACTTCCGCAGAAATATCGACTGGTGGGAGCGTGAACAGCCCACTCATCAGGAGATACTGGACGGCATTGCCAACCTTAAAGAGCATAACTACAAGGTGGACTACGTTATTACCCATGAGCCTCCTGCTTCACTAAAGGAGTGCCTTGGAGTCGATGTGCTGGAGCACCTCGAGGTACACGCATTTTTCGAGGACATCATCAAGAACTGCACCTACAAGAAATGGTTCTTCGGCAAGTGCCATATCGACAAGCATATCCCTTTGAAATTCTACGCAGTCTATGACTGCCTTTATCCATTGAAATAGACATAATATGAGCAGATCCGACATAGTATTTACTATCAAACCAAAAGAGGTAATACTATGAAAAAATTCAAATTGACGGATCTGCTTATTTTTGTTGTTACAGCAGAGCTTGTGGGCGCATTATCGGCACTTCTTGCAGGAGACTTCACATCGTTTTACTCTGAGATG
Organism: Ruminococcus flavefaciens AE3010; assembly: GCF_000526795.1. NCBI lineage: Bacteria > Bacillati > Bacillota > Clostridia > Eubacteriales > Oscillospiraceae > Ruminococcus > Ruminococcus flavefaciens. The sequence goes on along the minus strand of NZ_JAGT01000001.1, from coordinate 137,452 downwards.
ATCAGACCGCCACTGTCTCCGCCGCCTTGGCTGTTTCCCGTAGTATGGACAATACTCTATGCACTTATGGGCGTTTCTGCCTATATGATATGGAACAACAGAAAAAACGAGATCCGCCGTTCATCTGCTCTGCGGCTTTACTACATACAGCTTGCTGTGAACTTTTCATGGAGCATTTTTTTCTTCCGTTTCCGCGCTCTTGGGCTTGCAGCTGCTGTGGCTGTGATCCTGTTTTTGCTGGTGGGTGCGATGATATTATCGTTCAGAAGAATATCACCCCTTGCTGCACGGCTGAATATCCCCTATCTGGTATGGCTGGGCTTTGCGACATATCTTGCAGTCGCCATTTATTTCCTTAACTGAACCATATAAAACGGAAAGATTTCTGCCAGTAATTTTGCATTGAATAAGCGTATCTCCCATGCTATAATAATATTGTCTTCGGAGGACAAATACATACAGGAGGGATATTATTATGTGCAACATCTGGAAGATACTCTGTGAAATGTTCGGTATCTGCTGCAAATAACACACACGAAAAAAGCTGCGTATCATACGCAGCTTTTTTATATCATAACGTATCCTTTACAGCGGAGCACAACTCCTGCACAGCCGCTCTTACGTCCTCAGCTCCGAATATGGCTGAAACCGCCGCGATACCGCTGTGACCGCAGCCCTTTATCTCACGGACATTTTCAGCTGTAATACCGCCGATAGCAACAGCAGGCAAAGTCACACAGCCGCATATCTCGCTGAGCTGCTGTGGAGTTATTCTTATGGCGTTTGTCTTTGTAGGCGACGGGAATACAGCTCCAACACCGAGATAATCAGCGCCCGAGGCTTCCGCAAGCCTTGCCTGCTCCACAGTTTTGGCAGTTGCTCCGATTATGAAGCTTTCCCCTGCTATCCTGCGTATCTCCGCAACGGGAGCGTCCTCGATGCCGACGTGAACGCCGTCCGCGCCGCTTTTCAGCGCCGCTTCGTAGTCGTCATTGATGATAAGGGGCACATTGTATTTGCGGCATATCGCAAGAAGCTTCTTAGCTTCTTCGATAAGCTCGTCCTGGCTGATATTTTTCTCGCGGAGCTGTACGCAGGTAACTCCGCCGAGTATAGCCTGCTCCACCGCTTCTTCAAGGCTTTTGCCGCGGAGACAGCTCCTCTCGGTGACTGCATACAGCAGCAGGTCTTTCTTTTCTATCTTCAAATCTATCACTTCCTGATGAATTGGTTCAACAAATCTTTCGGCTCAGCGCATTTCATAAATCCGCTCATAACACATGCACCCGATGCTCCTGCTTCTGTGACCTGAGGAAAATTTTCGGGAGAAATACCGCCGATTGCATAGACAGGTATATCAACGCTTTTGCATACCTCGCGTAGAAAATCAAGCCCTCTTGGCGGAAGTCCCTTTTTACAGTCTGTAGCAAAAATATGTCCTGCGGTAATGTAATTCGCTCCCAGCTTCTCTGCTTCCCTTGCGTCCTCGACTGAGTGGCATGAAGCGCCTACAAGCGAAAAGCGAGACTTGTCCTCAGCTGTGAGCTCCCGAAGAATATGCAGGGGCAAATGCACGCTGTCCGAGCCAAGCTCTATGGCAGTTCCCCAGTAATAGTGGAGTATGAGTCTTGTTGTGCTCCCCTGACATATCTCCATAGCCTTTTCCGCAAGAGCGCGGTAGTCGGGTCCGTCAAGGTCTTTTTCGCGTAGAATGATGTATTTGGGAGCGGCTTCCGCTATTTTGCTGAGCTGTTCCAAAAAATCACCGCCGCACAGCTTTCTCGCAGTTACGCAAATAATATCAGACATAGAGGTAGTCATTCAGCACGGGCTGGAGTCCCTCAGAGGACATATCCTTGTACATCTTATCGAAGCTGCGGCTGTCGTTTATCTCGAACTGCTCGTCGCCCTCTGCCGAGTCGCTCTCCTTTCCCGTGTACTTGCTTTCGTGGTCGCCGATACCTGTGGAAACGCCTGCGGAGACCTTAGTTGCGGCTATCTTTACGATACCGTTGCGGAAGGTCTCGCTCTCACGGGAAGAAACCGTGATACCACAGAATGGCAGGAATATTCTGTAGGCGCAGAGTATCTGGCAGAGCTGCTTCTCGTGTACGTCAAGGGGATTTATCTCATCGTTGTTGATAATAGGACGAAGTCTGGGACATGACAGTGATATCTCAGCCTGCGGGTACTTTCTCTGCAAATAGTAAACGTGGAGCGCACTTGCAAGAGCGTCCTTTCTGAAATCGGAAAGTCCCAGAAGTGCCGAGCAGGCAATACCTCTCATACCGCCCATAAGAGCTCTCTCCTGAGCCTCAAAGCGGTACGGGAATATCCTCTTGTGACCGAGAAGATGAAGCTGCTCATAGCGGTCGCTGTTGTAGGTCTCCTGAAAGACGGTAACGTAGTCAACGCCGCACTCATGGAGGTACTTGTATTCGTCGGTGTTCAGCGGATAGACCTCAATGCCCACCATACGGAAGTACTTACGGGCAAGCTTGCAGGCTTCGCCGATGTACTTAACATCGCTCTGTGCACGGCTCTCGCCTGTGAGAATGAGTATCTCCTCCATGCCGCTGTCGGCGATGACCTTCATCTCATGCTCTATCTGCTCCATGTTGAGCTTCATGCGCTTGATGTCGTTATAGCAGTTGAAGCCGCAGTATACGCAGTAGTTCTCACAGTAATTGGCAATATACAGCGGAGTGAACAGGTATACCGTGTTGCCGAAGTGCTTCTGAGTTTCAAGTCTTGCCTTTGCAGCCATTTTCTCAAGAAAAGGCTCTGCGGCAGGAGAAAGCAGCGCCTTGAAGTCCTCCACCGTACATACATCATGGTTGAGGGCAGCATTTACATCACGGGCAGTATACTGCGAATAGTCGTAGCTATTCATCTCCGTGAGAACTCTTTCCATTATATCGGACTTGATACGCTCCATGCCCTCCATGTACTCCATATGATTTGTACGTGAAGACGGGTCGGTTTCAAGTGTGTGCTTCTTTTTAAGTGCAGCCTCGGAGAGCTTATCCGAGTCCACAAAATAGTGATTTTCCATTAAATTACCTTCTTTACAGATTCAGCACGGCAATTATCTCATCGCCGTCCTTTTCGCCGTTTGGCTCAAAGCCCAAGGAGCTGTACAGCTTTTCGGCTGTTGTATTTTCAGGCTCATATGAAAGCCAGCACTTCTCAGCCTTGCCGCATGGATATGTGCGGATAAAGTCAATTGCAAGCTGCAATGCAGCCCTGCCGTAGCCCCTGTGCTGAAAGCGTCTGTCTATCATAAAGCGCCAGATATTGTATGTGTTTTCGGCTATCTTCGGCGGCTCATACCAGTATTCATCGGTACCGAAGCCTATCATTACAAAGCCAACGGGAGTTTCATCATCGTATATACCGAATGTGAATACATGTCCGCCGCTGTTAAGCGTGGCATAAGCCTCGATTATGCTCGTTCTGTTATCCGCAACAAAGTATTCCTGACTCTCATCAACACTGAGCTCAAGTATGCCGCGGATATTGCCGCCGTTTACCTTTTCAAGATGAATCATCAGTCTCTGAGGAAGCCCGTCAGCGTATCAGAGGGAGCAGCTCCTCTTGTGAGAACACGTCCCAGACCTGCAAGATAAGCCTTTCTGCCTGCTTCGATCGCCTGTCTGAAAGCCTCTGCCATTACGGGCAGGTCGCCTGCTGTTGCAAGTGCTGTATTTGACATAACTGCGGCAGCTCCCATTTCCATAGCCTCGCAAGCCTGTGAGGGCCTGCCGATACCTGCGTCAACGATTATTGGCAGGTCTATCTCGTCAATGAGTATCTGTATGAAATCCTTTGTGGCAAGTCCCTTGTTTGAGCCTATAGGCGAAGCAAGAGGCATTACGGAAGCCGCGCCTGCGTTCACAAGGTCGCGGGCGGTGTTGAGGTCGGGATACATATAGGGCATTACTATGAAGCCCTCCTTTGCAAGTATCTCCGTAGCGCGGACAGTTTCCTGATTATCGGGAAGAAGATACTTTGTATCGCGCATTATCTCGATCTTTACGAAGTCGCCGCAGCCAAGCTCTCTTGCAAGACGGGCGATACGAACAGCCTCGTCTGCATTTCTTGCGCCTGATGTATTGGGGAGCAGAGTAACGTTCTTTGGGATATAGTCAAGGATATTCTCATGCTCCTTGGAGTTTGTGCGGCGTACAGCCAGTGTGATTATCTCAGCGCCTGCGTACTTTACAGCCGCTTCGATAAGGCTCAGTGAATACTTTCCCGAACCCAGTATAAAACGTGAGGAGAACTCATGTCCTCCGATTACTAATTTATCGTCTTTCATTGTGATTACTCCTTTTGATTTGAATTAAGAATTGAGAATGAAGGAGTTCGCTTCGTTCACATATCAGATAGTAAAACTATTGTCATCATACATTAATTCTAAATTCTCAATTCTACATTCTCAATTTATATCGTATTCTCCCGCAATTATCCTTATGACTGCGTGAGCCTGATGGCCTGCGCAGATAAGCACTCTCGAAGCTACAAGTCCCATTCCGTCGGCAACATCGCTTACTCCGTCACCGCAAAGGTAAAAGCGCTTTGTGATGCGCTTTGTGGTTATCGTATTGGAGGGGGCTATCCCAGCCATTCCCGAACCCGATACCAGATATTTCTGCGGCATATTCTCCAGCACACAGTTCACCAGCATGGCTTTCCGTTCGGCTTTGTCAAAGGCTTCAACGATAATATCATCATCTGCAAGAAGCTGTGGGATATTCTCCTCGTCAAGCTTAACGCACTCACTTCTGATGTCACAGTATGGCGCAATGCGCTTCAATGTGTCATAAAGGGCGTCAGACTTCAGCTGTCCAAGCTGCTCGGGAAAGTACTGCTGCCTGTTGAGGTTTGAGATATCCACTCTGTCAAAGTCAATTATATGGAGCTTCCCCACACCTGCCCTTGCAAGTGCGATGGCGATATTGGAGCCAAGTCCTCCCAGTCCGCAGACAGCAACGGAAGCCGTGCTCAGCTTCTTCTGGAGCTCCGCGCCGTGTCTATTTTCAAGAGCGGCGTACATTTCTTCTCTTGTGGGTATCACTTATCAGCCGCCTCCCACAAAGCGGACTACCTCGACTTTATCGCCGTCTTTCAGCACAGTCTCGCCATACTTAGCCTTTGGAACTATTTCCTCGTTGAGCTCTACGGCTACGCGCTGACTGCTTATGTCCATATCAGCAAGCATTTCCGAAACGGTCTTGCCGTCCTTGTCGAGAAGCTCTCCGTTTATCTTTACCATTCCGATACCTCCTAACAAAAAATCGGGAAACCGCCATGCGCAGTTTCCCGAATGTATCTTCTGAAAAGCACACTCCCTACGCTGGCATTAACCAAATCAGGTCGAAGGGTCGAAGGTCACACCTTCCTCTCAGCCTGTACTGCAAGCTCCCCTGTAAATCTTATTATATTATATCACTATGTTTTTTGAAAATCAAGTCCTATTTTCCATTTTTACGTTTTACACACATCTTTGTCAGAAAAGTGTGAGCTGCCTGTACTTTTCGGGAAGCTCGCTGAGATATGCAAAGCACTCCCTGTTCTGCATGATGCCGTATTTTTCGCAGAACTCATTGAATATCCTCATAAGTCTGTCATGGTTAGGACTGACTATCTCATAGGCGTTGCCGTATTCCCTGCGGTATCTGTCGGAGAGTCCGTGAAAATGCCTGTCAAGCGCCGAATAGAAGTACTCCCTGTTGCCGTCACGGAGCGTGAGACCTATACCGAAGCAGATAATGCCCTTGACGCATGCTTCTCCGCAGTGATCAAGAAGTCCGCGGAGATTCTCCTCGGTATCGTTTATATAGGGCAGAAACGGCGTCAGCCACGCAACAGTGGGGATATTGCTGCGTTTCATCTCCATAAGGACCTTGAAGCGCCTGTGGGTACTGCATACCGCAGGCTCGATGATACTGCAAAGCTTGTCGTCATAGGTAGTCATGGTCATCTGGACTACTGCCTTCTGCTGCTGATTTATGGAAGCAAGCAGGTCAATATCGCGCATGATAAGGTCGGATTTGGTGAGCACAGCTGCTCCGAACTGATACTGCTCAATAAGCTCAAGACATTTCCGCGTGAGCTTGAGCTCTCCCTCTATGGGCAGATAAGGGTCACACATGGAGCCAGTACCTATCATGCACTTTCTCCGCTTGGAGCGCAGAGCCTTTTCCAGAAGCTGAGGTGCATTGCTTTTTACCTCAATGTCCTCAAAGGCATGGGTCATATTATAGCACAGACTGCGGCTGTCGCAGTAAATGCAGCCGTGAGTGCAGCCGCGGTATATATTCATTCCGTTTTTTGAGGACAGCAGCCCCTTTGCTTCAACAAAATGCATAATGCAGTGCTCCTTGATGTGATCAGTGTATCAATACACATTAATTATAATACATCTGCCTTGAAATAGCAAGCCCGCTCATGTGAGCGGGCTTTACCGATTTATTTTTCTATAAGGGGCAGAGTTACATTTGCTGTGAACATATCTCCGTCAATCACTATCTCAAAAGAGCCGCCGCAGGCTTCCGTGAAGCTCTTGGCTATAGACAGTCCAAGACCGTTGCCCTCTGTAGTTCTTGATTTGTCGCCTCTTGTGAAGCGCTCTGTAATCTCCTCGGGAGTGAAATCCATTTCCTCGGCAGATATATTCTTCACTGAAATATGGGTGTTCTTCCCGTCGTTTTCAAGGTAAACATACACCCTTGTACCTGCCATGGAGTATTTCAGCGCGTTGTCAATAAGGTTCTGCATAACACGGTACAGCTTCTTTCCGTCAGCCATTATGGGAGCTGACTCCGCCTTGATGTCCGTGCGCACTTCCATACCCGACTGAGCTATCCTATCCGCCATATCGCCCAATACCTGCTGTGTGAGTATCACAGCATCTATCTGTTCACTATTCATATCGGAGCGGCTGGTGGCTTTTGCAAGGTCAAAGAGGTCTGCCACCATTGCTTTCAGACGGTCGGACTTCTGGCTGATGATCGTAACGTAATCCCTTGCCGCAGGGCTCATCTCCTCGGCTGAAAGCAGATCAATATAGCTGATTATGGAGGTCAGCGGCGTTTTCAGATCGTGGGATACATTTGTGACCAGCTCTATCTTCATACGCTCGGACTGCACCTGCTTGTCAACTGCACTTCTTATGCCGTCGGAGATATTGTTGAGATTCTGTGTCATGCCGTATGCAGGAGACTTCTCGGGAACAAGTCTCGGAGAATAATCGCCGCCGTTCATATCGGCTATCTGCTTTGCAACTCCTGCAATCTCTGCATGGTCACGGAAGCTGAAAATAATATACAAAACGATCACAAAAATCGAACCGACAAAAAATGCTTCAATCTCTCTTACAGGAATAGTAGCAATGAACAATACAAATTCAGCTGCGACCGCAATTGCAGTACGGATAAGGAATCTGCGCAGGAACAGGTCTTTTTTCAGAGCATTGCGCTCAATATGTCTGCTGCGAAGCCTGCCGCACTTCCTTGAAGTATAGCTGCTTATGAGCTTGCAAAGCTTTTTGAGCTTTTTCCATATGAAAGCAATTATTTTACAAATGAGAGATGTCTTGAATAAGCTTCCGCATTTGATACGTGTGGAAAGAGTTATAAGACTGCCCAGACCTATGGCGTAGCATGCAACTATTGCACTTCCTGTAATAATACCGCCCATATCTACGTTGGTGTAATACTCGGCAAGGACTGATCTTATCTCGTCCATTCCGTATGTCATTGCAGCAACTCCGCCTATAGCACCGCCGATGAAGCAAACAGGCAGCTCCGCGAAGATATGGTCTGGCATTGAAAGCACGAACTTCTTTTTCTCTGCGTTATAGCCGCAGCAGAACAGCAGGAGCAGCCCTATAATAAGTCCTGCTATGCCTACGGGCAGGAGCGGCATTGCCTTGTGTACAGAATCCTGCTCCATTGTCTCCCTCTGAGCGTGGTACTGCTTATACTCGGCTATCATGTTGTCTGTGGGCTTGATGTATATAGTGATGTCGCTGCTGCTCTGATCATACTTCTTGAATGTGCTCTTGCTGACCTTGTACCAGCTTCTTCTGTTCTCGTCAAAAAACATATAAGCATCGGTATCCGTGATCTCGGACATATCCCCTACATAAGTGCTGTTATCTGCGCCGTAATTATCATAGGGGTATTCTTCTCCCGGAAGATAATACTCCGTGTCACTGTCATGTTCAAACTGGTCAAACGCCTCACGGTTAGCGGTTTCGGCACTGTCTCTGATGCTGTCTACATTATCGGGCACGGGAGTAGTTCCGTCCGTCTTATAGTATATGGTAGCTCCCAGCTCATCAGTATAGCTGTCCAGTCCTGTGGTGTCAAAATCATACAGCGCAACGGCATTTTTAGGCAGAGAGCCGCACATCTTATAGTATGTAAGTCCGTAGTTTGTGGTGTACCACCTTTTATCAGTATTAAAATACCAGTTTACTCCCAATGGTATTCTTGCGATTCCTCCGTTTGAATACTCTAAGCTGTAATCGCTGCTGAGAGCCTCCTTTGTCTCTGATCCATATGTGAGCACACTCTCTCCGCAGCTTGCCATATACTCAAAACCACGGGGATTATTGATCGTGATCCTGCCTTTGCTGTCCATAAGCCCGAGTTCAGTAAGAGCCTGCTTCACAGAGCTTTTGTACTGCTCCGAACAGGTATATCTGCCGTTTTTGTCGGTATTTCTGAGATAGATACTGCTTATCGCCCATAGTCTGTCGAAAAGTTCATTCATATCATGGGTATAATCATAGCTTTCCATAACGTCGCTGCGTCCCTGACGTTCTTCTATCTGACGCATATTGTCATTGATTATGAATACACACTGAAAAACGCATATACCCACAAGCACACATGATATTATGAATGCAATTATGCGCGTAAGCCGTTTTTTAAGGATCATATTATCACTCCTATTGTTTCTCCACTTTGTATCCGATCCCCCACACTACTTTAAGGTAGCGGGGTTCACTGGGATTTATCTCTATTTTTTCTCTTATATGGCGGATATGTACCATTACGGTGTTCTCAATAGAGTAAGAGTCCTCGTTCCATACACGGGAGTATATCTCCTCTGCGGAGAATATCCGCCCTGCATTGGTCATAAGCAGCTCTGTTATCTTGTACTCTGTTGCAGTGAGCTTCACGGGAGAACCGTCCACGGAAAGCTGTTTTGCGTCCCTGTCGAGAACAAGACCGCCTATGCGCACAACATTCGCCTTCTGAACGCTGTCTGCCGCACCGAGGCTCAGGTATCGGCGCAGATTTGAATTCACACGTGCCACAAGCTCCATAGGATTATATGGCTTGGTTATGTAGTCATCCGCTCCCATGGAAAGTCCGAGTATTTTGTCGCTGTCCTCGGACTTGGCAGAGAGTACTATTATTGGTATGTTCTTTGTGGCGCGTATCTTCATCATTGCCGAGAGCCCGTCCAGCTTGGGCATCATAACGTCAATGAGTATGAGCTGTATATCGTTCTGCATAAGGGAGTCTATAGCTTCAAGACCGTTGTATGCCTTGCAGACATTATATCCCTCACGGGTCAGCAGCGCAGCGATGGCGTTAACTATGTCGTGGTCGTCATCGACCACAAGTATGGAAGAATTTTCGATATTTATCATGATAAAAGTCCTTTCGGCAGTAAAAACGTAATTGTTCTTATATATTTTACCGCCCTGTTGTTCTTCTGTCAATATTATAAATGGCTATTCTTATTTTTAGCCTGCCGAAAACCTTAATTTTTTCTTAATATCCTGCTCAGCTTTCCTGTTAATAATAAATCTATTGACAATAATACTCTGAGATGATAGATTATTAGTAAGATTACTTCGGACATATTTTTATATTTTAACATGAAATCTGCTTAGTGTTTTGCAGCTCTCATTACGTCTAATAAATAAGAGCGTAAAACAGACGCGAAAGGAGTCCCATACATGGATAACGGTGAAAGTAGCTACCGCCGTTTCCTTGCAGGCGATGACAGCGGTATGGCAGAGCTCGTCCGCGAATACCGCGACGGACTCTTGCTGTATCTGCGCAGTTATACTGACAATTTCAGTACTGCCGAGGATTGTGTGCAGGACACATTCATAAAACTTGCTGTTAAAAAGCCGAAATTCAACGGCAAAAGCTCCTTCAAGACATGGCTGTATACTATCGGCAGAAACATTGCCGCTGACCATATAAGGCGTGACCGCCGAAGCAGAAATGTTTCTCTCGACGACTACAGCACTCTCTCCGACGAGACCGATCTTGAACAGAGCTACCTCATGACCGAGCAGAAGATAAATCTTCGTCATGCTATGTGCAGGCTCAGGGAGGACTATCAGCAGGTACTGTATCTGACCTATTTTGAGGGCTTCAGCAATGAAGAAGCTGCCAAAATAACAGGCAGATCACGAAAACAAATAGAAAATCTCCTGTATAATGCAAGGAAAGCGCTAAAGACTGAACTTGAAAAGGAGGGCTTCAGCTATGAAAACATATGAAGAAATGACAAGATGTGCTCTTGAAGCCCGCGATGAACATGAGAAGAAAAGAAAGAGAAATATATATATCGCCAAGAGAGCAGTTCCTGCTTTTGCAGGAGTATTCGCTGCTTTTATCATTGGCTTTGGTGTTTGGAATAATTTCAAAAAGCCCGATACCCTCCCCGCTCCCGATAATGTAGTTGAAAGCGTGACCACCACTTCACCAGCTGTATTGCCCCATTCTTCGGAAACAACGGTAACAGCGCTTACAACGACTACAGCAGCTGCCAATACGACTTCGGCTGCTGTCAATACTACAGCCACAGGCACTGATGCAGCCAAAACCGAGACCTCTGCGGTCACTTCAACAACCGAATCTGTGCAGGCGCAGCAAGCTTCGATCCATGAAGCAGCAACAACTACAGCTGTGCACACCACGGTCAGAACAATGCCGAGGACTACAACAGCCACAACTACGGCTGAACCTCCTGCGTCATTCACCACAACAACTGACATCCGTGCCAGCGGTACTGCCTATGGCGGAATCCCCGGCGGCGCTTCGGGGGATCCTTCGGGTGGCGATATGGCTGTAGGCGGCGGAAGTGCTCCTTCCGCAGGCAGCTCAGACCCGTGGTACGATCTGCCTGTCCATAAGCGGTACTATAATGCTTTCCTTGACGGGTATGTTGCGGAGCTGACTCCCGCATACCGCGGCGGTTACCCTATATCCTCAGACTGGATAGGCGACCATATAAGCGGAGCAAAAATGAAAAGCCAGTTTCGTGTTGAGGGCGTTGTGAAGCAGTGTTCGGCAGAAGCCTACTATATAAAGGGATACAGTGACGAGAATGTCGTTGCGATCAAATTTGAGGGATATGATGAATATTATCTTTATCATACCGATAATACAGACTTAAACAGCTTGATGAAGCAGATACCTCCCCTTGAAAGCTGATCTTATTATGAAAGGATGGTCTTTATGAAAAAAACAAAGAAAATACTTGCTGCTTTAATGGCAGCAGTAATGACAGCTTCCTCCTCTGCTGTAATGCTTACAAATGCAGATGATACGGCGCCTGATACTTCCATAAGTATGCCGTCAAACGAAAGCACTCAGCTTGACGCTCTCCGTAATATGCTCGACAAGTACATCACAGAGAATGATCTTGACGCATGGCTTTTGGACAAGGAGTCCACACCCGACGGAATCATAATTGTGTGCTACAACCGCAGGAAAGATAATCTCCCTCTTGATATCATTGCGCAGGTGGAGGATAAGGGCTTCGATCCCCAGCTTGTGAATTTCTGTCAGGAAGACCATGAAAAGGACGGACTTATCAAGGATTTAGAAACAATAAAAACACAGCTTTCATGGTATATCTTAGGCTACAATATAAATGCTAGGATAGTGCCCGAAAGCCAGCTCCCCGATGATGCGGACAAAAATATCATCTATGTGGAGTATTTAGCTGAAAAGACTGATATCCCCGATAAGCTAACGGCTTACATGAATGAAAGGAAGATAGACACGAAGCTTGTAAAGATAGGCGTTTCGGGCAGTCTTTCAAATATGGTTGTAAGCAATAAGGAATACACCTTTGACGAGTTCAGAAAGCTTAGCGAGGACGAAGTAAAGGCACTGTTTACTGAAAAATGTATCCCCGAGAGCGAACTGTGGACTGCGGAAAGATACCGCCATGAGTTCGAGGATCTCCGCGCAAATCTCAGCGTTCTGTTTCAGGGCAATCCTTACGAGAAAGCCGATTATGAGTTCGTGACCAACGCTGAGGTATACTGGGACGATGAAAAGCTGAAAGAGGAGCTTGCGCTTCCCGAAGAGCTTTTCGACATACAGCAGCATAACTGGGCAACATTCACTGTAGCATCAGGTGATAAATGCACAAATATCCGTATCAAGGCAAAGGCGCAGACTAAAGAAGAGCAATACGAGCTTATGGCAGCGGCATTTAACTATATTCATCTCGACACTTACTATGTTCATATGTTTATTGAATACCCCGGCGGACAGACAAAAGGCGCTCTGAAAGGCGACGCCAACTGCGACGGTCAGGTGGATATGGCGGATATAGTTCTTATAATGCAGGCACTGGCAAATCCGAATAAATACGGCGAAAACGGTACAGCATCAGTCCACCTCACAGCCCAGGGAAAGAAGAATGCAGATATGGACGGCAATGGTCTTACAGTAGGCGACGCACAGAAGCTGCAAAGGCAGCTGCTGGGACTTAGCGATACTGTAGAAGTAAAATATGACAAATCAGTAGGCTGGCACGTTGGTGATCTGGCAGAAAGCTACTGGGATATATGCCGCGGAAACGGATACGCCGCTGTAATTACAAATACAGACGAACTGAAAACATATCTCGCCAAAGTCTTAAATGAAAAGCCCGCAAATGAGTATCTTGAAAAATACACTGACAGCTTCTTCAAGGACAATGTACTGTTCCTTGACTCTATCTATCAGTCAGGCGGTATGGAAGCCGCATACAAGATAGAAAATGAGAATTTCTCCGACGATGAGATATCAATATCCGTGGTATATACATTCAGTAAAGACCGTACTATGGAGAGTGTCGTATCAGTGTGCATCGCACAGATAGCCGTTCCAAAGGATTCGTACAGCGGTCAGACAGTAATCTGGAACGTTGACCATGAGCCTTGGAAAACCACGGAAGAAACTCCAAGCGTCCGCCTTGACAACACGGTAAACGTCAAGACTGCCGAGGGCAAGTCCACAGACGAAAAGTTTGCAGCCGCTGAGATGAAGCTGGGCATAGACCTGCTGAAAAAAAGCTTCGCCCCAACAGAGGAGGGCGAGGAGAATCTCCTTATCTCCCCTGTCTCAATTTCCACTGCACTTTCAATGACCGCCAACGGTGCTGACGGCAAGACCCGCGAAGAAATGGAGAAGCTCCTGGGCAACGGTCTTACACTGGAGCAGCTCAACGAATATATGACCTATTACATCAGCAAGCTCCCCGACAACGAAAAGGAAAAGGTTTACCTTGCTGATTCTATCTGGTTCAAGGACACACCTTCATTCAAGGTCTACGATGAGTTCCTTGAAACAAATAAGAAGTACTACAACGCCGAGCTTTACAAGGCACCTTTCACAGAGACAACGGAGAATGATATAAACAGCTGGGTAAATAAGAATACCAAAGGCATGATACCCTCCCTGCTGAAAAAGGGCGACCTGACTCCAAAGGATAATCAGGAAATACTGATGATGCTCATCAACACCCTGTATTTTGACGCAGAATGGGAGGATCCATATTACTTCTCCTATGACGGAGTATTTACGGATATGAACGGACAGGAGCATCCTATCAAGAAATTAAACAGCAAGGAAAGTGAGTACTTCGACCTTGGCGACGCAGACGCGTTCAAGAAGCCCTATGCAGGCGGCGAGTACAGCTTCGTAGGTATACTGCCCCGTGAGAACGATATCATAAAGTACGTGAACAGCCTTGACGGTGAAAAGCTCCTCAATGGGCTCAAACAATGCGAGGATCCCGAGTCTGTCGATCTCTACACCATGATACCTAAATTCGAGTACAGCTACAATAAGACACTTAACGATGTTCTTTCCGAGCTCGGTATGCCAACAGCTTTTGACAGCAAGGAAGCTGACTTCTCAAAGATAAACGACCTTTCAGTTGAAGGCGCACAGAACCTCTTTATCAGCAAGGTCGCACACAAGACCAAGATAGAGGTAACAGAAAAAGGCACAAGAGCGGCAGCTGTAACATCTGTCGAAATGGAAGCAGGCTGTGCAATGCCTCAGCCTAAAAAGGAAGTTTACATATATCTTGACAGACCTTTCGTTTACATGATAGTTGACAAGAACAACGTTCCTCTGTTCATAGGTGCTGCAACTCAGCTTGAAGAAAAATAACACAGTATAAGGAAAAGCTCCGCAGAAGCGGAGCTTTTCTCATGCTTTATTTGCCTAAGTCCCATACAAGGCTGCTGAATCCCTCACTTTCCTCATATGGCATTTCATACCACTGACCGCTTTCGGAGTGGATAAATCTTCCCGAATCATATAATGTGACCGTTTCGCCGTCCTCATATTCGAGAGCTATCACCCATAACATACCGTTGAGCTGTCCCGGGTCTGCTACGGAGAGCTCCGATGAAAGGCTGAGGTTTGACAGGTAATCCACTACAGTCTTTGCCTTATCGCCTGTGAAAGAGTAGTCATAGCCTTTAGGGGAAGATGTTACCTTAACGCCTGTTATCTTGCCCTCGTCGATGCCGAGAAGTGCCGCAGAGAAGCTTTTTTCAGCTTCATCAATTCCGAGAAGCTTCTCCTGTACTGCCTGTGCATCGCCTACTGTCAGACCGTCGCCGTTCATATCAGCGCTGAGCTTGCCGAATGTGGTGAGGTGGATATAGGCTTGACCGTTTTCGCCGTACTTATCGGGATTTGCCAGAGCCTGCATGATGAGCACTACATCTGCCATATCCGTCTGTTCGTCCAGATTAGCGTCGCCCTTTACGGTCTTGGCAGGCTCCGAAAGCACGCGGACTTTTTTTATACCGCCGAACTGTGCGGGGTAGGTCTCAAGTATTCCGCCGCTGTAGGTGACTTCAAGTCTCGTACCGACAGGCGGTATCACGCCGTCATCAAGACATATTGCAGGCAGGCTGATTCTGTCGCCTATATTTTGCAGATAAGGAGCGTCGGGCTTCAATATCAGTGTATCGCCGCGTGTTTCCACGATAGTGAGTGTCATGGCATATTCGGTGACAGGATAGGAAATATTGCAGAAATAAACTATAGGCTCGACCAGGGCAAGGCAGGTGGAAATGACAGACGTTGAATAAAGATAGCCGTTATCCTCAAGGTACTTGAAAAGCTTGTAGGGATTTGTCCTGTTCTCGGCATCATCTGCGTGGAGGAACAGCTGATAATCGCCTATTGGTGCAGCGCTGTCAGCAGTTCCCACTGTATATCCAACTGAAGAAGCGACTTCTATGAGCTCCTTGTATTTTTCGCTGTTTTCGTCCATTTCATAAGGCAGTCCAATGTTTATGCCGCCGTCGGCAGATATAGAATTTATGGTATCCTCGTATATTGCCAGATGACCTGTTACAGATCCTGCTTCATGGAGATCTTGCAGTATTTCCAGCAGAGCACCGAACTCATCCTGTGTTGTACAGCCGTATAAGCGGTAGGGATTTTCCTCGGCAGCCAGCTTTGGCGCTTTATAGCCTTTCTTGGCAAGAGCATTGCTTATATTGTCCATAGAGAGCTTAAAGTTCCCTTGCATCTGAACGACTACCTCGGGGTATAAAATATAGAATGTGTGCAGCTTGCCGTTTTCGTCCATGAGCGTTCTCAAATCTGTGCCTGTGTGCATGAAAAAGTCTTTATTGTAGCTGCAAACGCCTACGTATTCGCCGCCGCAGAGCTCCGTGAACACATCGTCGGGAGTTGCCTCCTCATAATCCTTGACAGACACAGCTGTAGGATCGGATTGCAGGGCGAAGAAGTCGGTCAGGTCCATGCGTTTTACCTTTGTCTCCTTTGCTTCGAGGCTATGCTCCTCAGCAGCCGTATCGGCAGCAATAGCTGTAAAGGGCATTGCGGCACTGCCCGACAGCATAGCCGCTGTAAGTAATAAACTCATAAATTTTTTCATAGTATCAGCTCCTTTTATGTGGTATGAAGGGATATTTTTTTACCTTTCACTATATTAGTACCATTTTTCACGGAAAATTCTCACCTGTTTTCAAAAATTTTTTGAGTTAACAAAAAGCAGGTGTCAATTGCTGCAAAAAGTCATTCAGCAGCCTGTCTTATTATACCACAAAAAGGAACAGCCGTGCAATTGCACGGCTGCATGTTTAGCTGTTTATGAATGTCTCAAAGGGCTCAACTGTGCCGTTGGCTGTTGAGGTATAGACGTAGTAGGAAAGTATCAGCGAAGCGTCAACGGCGTTTATGCTGCCGTTTTTATCGGCGTCTGCTGCCTTTTTCTGTGCATCGTCAAAGCTTTCGCTCTGACCTGTGGAAGCCCTTGAATAGTAGTCAAGGACCAATGATGCGTCTATGGCATTTACTGCGCCGCTGTTATCAACGTCACCGAGAGCGTATTCACCTGTAAGGTATGTCTTTTTCCTTTCAAGTGTTGTTCTAACTTTTTCATAATAATATTGGTGATAACTTACTGGTATAAGACCTTTCTTATCAAGATAAAGCAGCTGATTTAAATAATCATCTTCATCTACCTTGCCGTTAAGGTCGATATCGCCGTACTGCTTTATTCTTTCACTCACCTCAGCAGGCAGTATGTCCACGGCATCTTCAATTCCCTTAGCTGTTTCTACTTGATAAACAATGTAATACAAAAGGTCATAGCTGTCATAATAATCGAACTTACCGTCGCCGTTCAGATCCTTTTCAGCTTCTCCGCTTTCAAAACGTCTGAAACAGTCAAGCTGTTCTTCTGTATATTCATCATCTGTACGTTTGTCGATCTCATTTCTCAGCTCTTCCATATATTCAATGAACTTGTCAATATGGTCAGGTCCGTCAATAGTTACAAAGTCGTAGTCTCTTAATACTTCTCTTATCTCCTCATTTGTAGGATATTCGCCATGCAAATAGAGATAATACCTTGCTACATCATTTGCACCTCCGATACCAACATTTACAAAAAGATACTCTATATCTTCAACTTTCTTTTTACGCAAACTCTGTTGCTCATGTGGATTGATCGCAATACCGATTTTTATATTCTTGGCTGCTTCTCCATCATAAAGCTCATACATTTCTTTATATTTTGATGTGTCTTTGCCGTATTTTTCCCTGCATTCGTCCATATGCTCCGCATAAAGCTCAATTTCAAATAAGTCCTTTAAATCAAACTCGCCGTCATCATTAAAATCGTAATACCACCCTTCTTCCTGCCAAAAACTATAATAGTACATCTCTGTAAATATTCGTTCACACCTGCTCGAGTATGAAGCATTTACGCCTGTAGGAGTTGCGGTAGTTGCTATTCCCATAGCAGATAAAAAAGCTATCATTTTTTTCATAGTAACACTCCCTTCCTCATATTCGGATATAGTTGTTGTTTCCACCCCCGCAGTAACTGTGGGCGCTGTTGTTCTCGCCTGCGCCGCTGTCACCGACGCACGGGTGGTATTCGTCCTCGGTGGAGCTGTGGTCTGCGCCTTTGCAGTAGTTTTCGCAGTCCCTGACGATGTGGTTTTTGATACCGCCGAGCTTGACGCCGCCGTAGTTACCTCAGCAGTATTCCCTGTGGACTGAGCCGTGGTGTCCTCAGTCGTATCGGTGACGGGCTGAGTTACGGGCTCTGTGCCGCCGCCGTTAAAATCCGTCCGAAGCCTTGATGCTCCGTAAATGCCTATACCTATAAGTAACGCGGCAGCTGCCGCAGCAAGCCGTGAAGCCACAGGAAAGCGCCTTTTCCGCTTTTCCGCGCAGGTGGCTCCGACCTGTCTGAAAAATTCCTCCTTATGCTGTGATTCGGGGAATACAAAGGACTCCCGAATAGCATTTTTCAATTTTCTGTCCAAGCCGCCACCTCCTATCCCTTGAAGCTTTTCCTGAGATCGTCAAGGATACATTTTATCCTGCGCCCCATTTTGAACCTTGATATGCCGTAGAGCTCCGCAAGCACGCTTACGGGCACATCGTTTATGTACCTGAGTACGACGAGCTCCCTGTCCTCCTGCGGCAAGGACTTTATTGCGCTTCCGAGAGCTGCATTTGTAAGGATACAATCCTCAAGGTCGTAATCGTCGGGGATATTTTCGCTGAGCTCCTCAGCCTGCCTTTTACGAAAATGGTCTGCACACAGATTGCCGGCAATTGTGTACAGGTACCTGAGCTCCTTATTCATGTCCGTATAATTGGGACTTTCAAGGAATCGAAGGAATGTCTCCTGCGTGATATCTTCCGCAGCTTCACGGTCATGTACTTTAAAAAAGCAATATCGGAATATTTTTTCGTACTGTTCTTTTATTTCTTCTGACACGCTGTGACCTCCCTTCATAATGATTAACGTTTTACGAGCACCCTGTGAGCAGAAAATATTGTAAACAATTTATGAACTTTTGTCAAGGCTGATGTAAATTAAGAAAGCTCCGCAATGCGGAGCTTTCTTTCAAACTATACCTATATTCATTCAATTCCGAGGAGCTTTTCCTGTATCGCCTGAGCGTCGCCTACAGTTATACCGTTGCCGTCAAGGTCTGCGTTGAAGCTTCCCTGCTCAGAAAGCTGATACTTGTCGGGATTTGCAAGAGCCTGCATAATAAATACAACGTCTGCCATATCCATTTGCTCGTCGCAGTTGGAGTCACCGTCAACAGCATTCATAAGGTCGATACCGCCGAATTTCTCGCCTGCCGCAGAAACTTCAAGTATGGTGATCACTCCAATATCGGTCTTGTCGTGTATATCTTTAAGGACTGCAAGGTGATCTTCAAATGATATTTCATAATTAGGTTTAAGGCTTATTTCCATCACATTTTCACCAGAAGTAGTCAGAGTGAAATCCAAGTCATTATCTTCAATGTATTTTTCAAGTGCGGATACTGCCTCTGCTTTAATTTCACTATATACAGCAGTTCTTGCCTCTCCTGACAATCCAGCTGTTCTTTCTGTATAAACACTGGACGGATATTTCATCAGAGTAAGGTATGTATACCCCTTGTGCGGACTGTTAACATCAGTGGAGTAGATCATATCAGCCGTAATGCCACCTTTGATAAGTATATCCTTTATTCTTCGGGCGTCATTAGCTGTCAGATCAAGAACTGCGCCGGGCTTTTCATCGTCATAAGGAGTTACATAATATCCGTAAGTTTCATTGAATGAGTTCCTGCAAACTGTTACCTTATTGCCGCTTTCGGTAACAAAGTCTTCGAACAGCAAATTGATGCGCTCGGAAACCTCGTCCTTCGTTTCCATGGTAGAGCCTTTCCTTGGATCTGTTTCCTCCCTTGGCATACCAATGAATACTCTATCACTGTATTTTTCCTCCACAAGTATATTGTAATAATACGGATTTTTAGGATCTTTTTTGTCTCCTGTATGGATATAGAAATCCTGTTTTTCGTTTGACATGAAGTCGATTTTGAGATAATCCGTGTGGTCTGTGGGAGTCATTCTTTCAGTATAAACAGCATTTGTACAAAGCGTAGAACCACTTGCTATTGCAGCCGCAGCTGCAATTATTGACATTATCTTCTTTTTCATAATATGACCTCCTTTTAGGAAATTATTAAGTTTGATTTTTGCTTTCACTAATAAGTCGTAAAAAAACGCATTTTGTCTCACCCTTTTTAAAAAAAATTCAGAAAATGTTTGTTGACAATAAATTTCGGAAAATTTATAATTTAGGTGAGACATTTTCGTGTTTTTTACGACTTATATATGAAGAGACATATCACTAAACCCAAACAGGTGCAGAAAGCACGTCTGCGAAAGGAGTTTAATATGGATAACGGTGCAAGTAGCTACCGCCGTTTCCTTGATGGTGATAAAAATGCTCTTATTGATATAATAGAGGACTACCGCAGAGGTCTCGTTCTGTTTCTGAACAGTATTACAGGCGATTTCTGCCTTGCCGAAGAGCTTGCGGAGGATACTCTGCTCAAGCTCTATGTGGACAGACCTAAATTCTCGGGTAAATCCTCGTTCAAATCGTGGCTTTATTCCATAGGAAGAAATACGGCTGTTGACTATATCAGAAAAGCGTCAAAGCTTGGCGAAGTACCTGTTGACGATATGTATGATGTTTCGGACAGGGACGATATAGAGCAGAATTATATCAAAAGCGAGGACAAAAAACAGCTCCTCAGAGCATTGGAAAAGCTGAATGATGATTACAGACAGGTGCTGTATCTTATATATTTTGAAAATTTCAGCAACACTGAAACGGCAAAAATAATGGGCAGATCGGAAAGACAAATAAGGAATCTTCTCTATCGCTCAAAGGAGTCTTTGCGAAATATTTTGGAAAGGGAGGGCTTCAGATATGAGGAAATATGATAAAATGACCTTGAAGGTCGCTGAGCGAATATTTGAAAACGGCGACAAGATATTAGAACAGCGCAAAAAAAAGAGCCGCTAAGATACGTCATATTTCTTATGCTGTATCCGGACTATGCGCAGCAGTAATAGTTTGCGTCGGGGTATGGCACTTTTCTTCCTCCATGAAAATGCCCAATGATAATTTCCACGGCTCCGAAATGATTTCCGCAACCGAACCTGCCACAACTGAGACAACTACTTCAAATGTGATAAAACAAACAACAACTCAAACTGCAATAATAACGACCAAAACTAAACCAGCCACACAAACTACTGTAACGACTTCAAATGCGATCAGAACAGAAGCCGTTCTTCAAACCACAAAAGTTCCTCAAACAACAAAAGTGCTTCAAACTACCGTTCATATTCAAACGACCGCTGATAATGTTCAAACTACATCAGCAGCTACTGCACCAGAAGTCACGGTTACTACGACTGAGGGTGCTGCGAATGTCACACAAACCGTAAAGTCAACACAGTTAGTAACTTATCCTGCTTCTGCAACTGTTACTATTTCAACTACTGATGTTACAACAATAACTAACCTAAATAGCTTTTTCATGGATTCAACGGCAACTCTTGTGATCAATGATAATAATGATCCTATTTTCTATGAAAAACAGAATGAGATCATCTCCGGAGACTTGATAAACGGCTTTATTTTCGCATATAATGTTCAGGTAATGAAGCCTGACGAAACACTTCCGACCGTATATAAGTTGCCTGTTTGCAGAATAGCTGATGTCAGCGAAGAAGAAGCAGTTGCAGTCAGAACTCCCGATACTGATGAATACTATCTGTTCAGAAATATTAATTATAAAAAAGAAGACGAAATTTCATAGTCGATACTGAAAGCCCACTCAAATGAGTGGGCTTTCATTTTTACATGTTCATGAATGTCTCAAAGGGCTCAACTGCACCGTTGGCTGTTGATGTATAGACATAGTAGGAAAGTATCAGCGAAGCGTCAACGGCGTTTATGCTGCCGTCTTTATCGGCATCTGCCGCCTTTTTCTGTGTATCGTCAAGGCTTTCGCTCTTACCTGTGGAAACTCTGGAATAGTAGTCAAGAACTAATGATGCGTCTATGGCGTTTACCGCGCCGCTGTTATCAACGTCACCGAGGGTGTAATTCAAAGCATTATACTTGTTCATCTCTTCATTGAACTCTTTTGCACCGCTGACCGTATAGGTTTTCATCACCTTTAAATGGTCAGTAATGGGAAGCGGCTTTAGATTCATCTTATCAAGGTAAAGAGCCAGATATGAGAGATCATCACCGTCTATCTCTCCGTCAAGGTCCATATCACCGTATTGCTCAACTCTTTTATTAAGGTCGTCGGACATTGGGATGCCGTCACGCTCGATAGACATATTCCTTGCAATCATTTCAGCATTTATCACATATCCGAGAATATCATAAACGTCGAAATAATTGAATTCACCGTCACCGTTTACGTCCTTTTCGGTCTCGCCGCTGTCAAGTCGTCTGAAACAGTCAAGCTGCGCCTCTGTATAGTCCTTATCCTCATAGGTCTTAACTTCGCTTCTGAGCTTTTCCATGTATTCGATAAACTCCTCTACATGGTCAGGACCGTCAACAGTCATAAAGTCATAATTACTCAGTGTCTCCCTTATTTCATCAATTGTAGGATATTCGCCGTTCAAGTAGAGGTAATACCTTGCTGTTAGGTTTACACTTGTGATATCAAAAGGCAGTATATCAAATATGAGATCTTCGTTATGCATTATCTTTTTTACCTGCTTGAAGGTCTGCTCGTCATAATACTTATACATATCCGTATATTTCGACTGATCTTCGCGGTATTCCTGCCAGTAGTGCCAAACATGTTCTGAATAGAGCTTTAATTCAAAGATATCTTCAATATCAAAATCACCGTCATTATTCATATCATATTTCCAGTTCTTATCTTTCTGTAAACTGAAATAGTTGATCTCGTCCCAAGAGAATCTTATTTTATTTGGGTTTTCAGCATATACGCCTGTTGGATTTGCGGTAGTTGCTATTCCCATAGCAGCTAAATAAGCTATCATTTTTTTCATAGTAACACTTCCTTCTTCATATTCGGTTATGGTCGTTGTTTCCGCCGCCGCAGTAACCGTCAGCGCTGTTGTTCTTGCCTGTGCCGCTGTCACCGCTGCACGGGCGGTATTCGTTCCTGTACGGGCTGTGGTCTGCGTCTTTGCAGTAGTTTTGCTGCTTGAAGTTTTCGGAGCAGTCGTTTGGGGAGAAGTGGTATCTGCATATGTTGAAGCAGCTGCCGCAGTACTTTCGGATATTACGTTGTCAGAAGAGATATCTGTTTTGGGCGGAGTTGACTTCCACGCGAAAAATCCGACAATTACAGCAGCAAATGCACTTGCGCAGCCCAATGATACCCGTCTTATGAGCATATTTCTACGCTTTTTATTTTCTAAGATCTTGTCGCCAAGTTCCATTAGACCTGCCGCACATTTTTCATATTTGTCCATCTTTTCCCCTCCTCTCCAGCTCAGTTTTTAAGGCTTTTTTTGCACAGTATATTAGATCGGAGATCTGCTTGGACGACTTGCCCATGATCTTAGCAGCTTCCGTATTGGATAATTCTCCAAAATAAATAAGATATAATATCTGTGCATATTCAGCCTTTAAAGCCTTGAGTGCCTGATGAATAAGAAGTTTTTGTTCTCCTTTTATGTAATCCATTTCAATATCTTTTTCGTCCGAAATATAGCAGCAGTCCTCTATATTGGAATAATCTGTTCTTTTGAATTTTTTCAGATAATTGATAGCCGTGTTCTTCCCGATAGTATAAAGCCATGTTTTGAAAGAGTACTGACTTTTATAATTTGGCTTTTTCACGTATAACTTCAAAAAGACTTCATTTGCAGCTTCTTCGGATATATGGATATCTTTTATTATTGTATTGATAAACAAAGTCAATCCGTCTTTGTGATCCTTTACAATATCAACAAAACCACTCTTATCACCATTTAGGAAACGGATGTAACTACTTGCACCGTTATCCATATTAAACTCCTTTTTCAAAGATCAAGTTCAACTCTTTCTTTACTTATTATACAACTTAAAGCGATCAAATCTCGAAGCAAAAATATTTATTTTTTATTTTTAATTTTATTGCAATTAATGAACATATTTATGTCAACATTCTAATGCTTTATTTTTCTTTCCATGATCATTATATATCCTGATACTAATAAAAGCAAAAAAATGACAATACTTTTTAAAAAAGCACTGGACAAATGCTTCAATTTGCGATAAGATACTATGGTACTGCGGAGCTGCCGGTTATACAGTCCGCCTCGGTCAGTCTGAGCCGTGTAGAATTTATCAGACATTATGCGGATATGGCGGAATTGGCAGACGCGTATGGTTCAGCTTGCGCTATGATAGTGTAAAAAATATCGGTCTCACGATTGTGTGAGACCGTTTTTGTTTATATGTGCTGTAATAGATCAACTGCGATATATATCTTGTATTATTATTCCTCTTCTTTCCTGCGGAGCTTTCCCGATGCGATAACCGCACCCACACCAAGAAGCGCAACAGCGGCGGCGCCTGCTAAAGTGCCTGCAAGTGCAATTGAATTAACGCCTGTCTGTGGGAGATTGACTGCGCTGCCGTCGGAGAATTTCTCACCGACGCCTGTATCAGGATCAACTGTATATGCGTCAAAATCTTCGCCATTTTCATCTGTGAATACAACAGTTACGGAACCGCCTGCGTTAGTCATTGAATGGGTATCGGCAGGTTTGATGCCTGTTTTTTCTTCATAATCCTTTGCTGCCATTTTCTGAAGCTCATCTTTTGAATATTTGTGCTCGGGCTCTATATAGCGGACAAAATGTTCTGAACCGTCCTGACCTGTGTAGAGGTCATTGAGAGGTGTCAGTGAAGTTGCTTCAAAGCCTGTATAGAACGCATCATTTTCGTCATAGAGATTGAACCATGTCTGTCTGCTGCCATTAGGATAGCCGATATCTTCAACTTTAACAGTACCGTACATTACTCTTCCGTCAACGAAAACAAGAGTAAATGAACCGTCGTTTCTTATAACAAGCTGTCTTGGATAAAGTGTATCAACTTCGTCCCATGTGCCTGCTATCTCTGAAACATCATGTCTTTCGGTTTCATAGAAATCGCCGAATTCATAGCTTTCGATATGCCATTTGCCGCTTTCGCATTTGAGTTTGGCTCTGCCAACACCGAAGAGTTGATCGCCCTTATTGGCTGTAGCTGTGCAGTAGTCCATAGCAGGATCTGTAATGGTAACACCGTTCTCTGTATGGAACTGATAGAAAGAACGCGGTATGAATTGTACATAGAGTGAACCGTCCTTCTCAATGAAATAGCCATCAATGTATCTGATAAAAACTTCTTTTGCTTCACCTGTGAAATTATCTGCAGTAAATGCATATAGATCAGCTACAGAATTAAAACGGCTGTCAGTTACCTTTACATAACCATTTACTTTTCCGTCATCGGTAGTATAAGCAGGACTTGCACCGGTTAATGCCATAATTACATTGAAGTTTTCCATAACTCTTATAGCACCCTTAGTCTTATCCTCTTTATCAAATGATACACTCTCGTTCTTGCTATCAGTCTTTCCGCCTTCTGCCTGCTCCTGATGAGCATCAGCATTTGTATCGGCGTTTCTGCGTCTGAGAGTGAAATCTCCTGCCTTCAATTCATTGACTGTTCCGTCGTCAGTCTTTGGGAAGCCTATCCATGCCATTCCGCTTGCATTATAGAAATTGTACCATTTGCCGTCGCTGTTTTCGCTTAGCATCTCGTTTCCGATCTTGATAAAGCCCTGCTCTGTTGAGTTATTGGGATATGTCACGGTATAGGTACCGTTTGCGCTGATATCAAAAACTCTGCCGTCTCCGTTCAGTTCTTCCCATTCGCCTGCTATTGCGGAAAAGTCAGCGTTTACTGATAAGAGCTGCTCCATTCCGCCGTTTCCGATGAGATATGCATTGGGGTTGTTCTGCTGACAGTAGCAGCCGATAAAGAACTTATCCCCCTCATAGAATGCAAAGAACGGAACTCTGTACTCTCCCCCGAATGTATCATAATCCACCTTTACAGTACCCGAATGAGTATTGCCGTCAAGGTCTGTATATGTGTATGTGCCGTCTTCATTTACTGTTATAATACCGTTATCAACTGCGCAGACGTCCACGTTTTTGTTTTCAGCAGCAAGCTGATACCTCCACTGACCAACAATGTTCCTGATGTCTGTTTCATCATAAGAAGTCTCTGCTGCGACTGATACGGCTGCGGTGTCTGCTGCATAAACTGCTGCTGTGGGTGCTGCTGCGAGCATTGCAAGAACTGCGAGACAAGAAATCATTTTTTTCATAAAAACTACCTCATTCCTTTTTAAAATTGTTTTGTTTCGGCGCTTTGCCTTTACTGTGATTATATAATAGCATAGTTTTTCGGTCATGTGCGCAGAATTACAGTATTGTAATTTAATTACAATACTGTAATCGCGTATACAAAAAAGGAACGGTCACAGACTGTCCCTTTTAAGGAATATAAGCTGAAATGCTGTTTTTACTTTATTCTGACTATCTGAGACATACCGCCGTTGCCTGTCATATACACATCGGAATGGCTTTCGTGACAATAGCAGCCGATAAAGAACTGATCGCCCTCATAGAATGCAAAGAACGGAACTCTGTAATCTCCGCCTAATGTATCATAATCCACCTTTACCGTGCCTGAATGAGTATTGCCGTCAAGATCGGTATAGATGTATGTGCCGTCTGATTTTATATCGACAGTGCCGTTGTCAGTTGCTCCCGCTGTAATATTCTTACCTTCGGGAGCTATTTGATACTTCCACTGTCCCACAAGCTCGCTTATGTCAGTAATTAATTCCTGTGTATTTTCCTGCGGCTCATAATCTTGTATCTCCTTGATATAGTCTGCGCTTACATAACCCGATTTGCCGTTATAGCTTGTGCAGTACCAACCGGCTTTTCCGCATGAGTAAATATCTATCTGAGTTTTGTCGGGGATTGCAGCGATTATATCTGCTGTGGGGAAAGGCTCGTTTCTGAGGTTGAGAACGTCCCCCTGAGTATCAACATATGCGCCGAATAATCGGTCTTCCTCTTTCAGAACGAGAGTGCTGTTTGTTTCATCATTAGCAGATGTATCGTTTTTTGTGGTATCCTTTGACTTTTCTGCCACCTTTGCAGCTGTTGTTGTCTTTTCATCTTTTGATGTTTCTGCTGCAGTTGTTGTCACAGCTGCCTTTGTGGGAACTGTATTGTCAGATGTCCCGCCGCTTTCTGTGCTTCCGCATGATACCATAGAAGCTAACATTGTAAGTATTGCCAGACAAGAAATCATTTTTTTCATAATGATAACCTCATTCCTTAAAAATATCTTTGTTTCGGCGTTGTGCCTTTACTGTGATTATATAATAGCACATTATTTCGGAGTTGTGTGCGGAATTACAAATTTGTAATCGCTTTTTCAGCAGCTTGTGAATAACATTCCGTCAGCCACATTTCCATAGTAGTCGTGCCACAGGAGATTTGCGTCATTATCGGTGTAGAACATGGCGCTGCCGTTATTATAAATTTCCGTATTTGTGCTCTGACCTTCCTCGGTATATAAATAATGCACGTTTACTCCCGTACCGTTGCATACAAGGGCGTCATTCTCAGCGTCGTATGTACAGATGTATGTCCATATGCTGCCCTCTGCCGCACTGGAGCTCCACTTTACTTCTGCTCTGTATGTCCCGTCACAATTGTTGCTGATACTGATATAGCATCTTCCGCAGCTCCAGTTACCCATGAATCTCTTGACTGCTGCTAAGGTAGCGTCAGGCTCTCCTGTTGCGTCACCGTCGGCTAATCCGAATACTGATGAGCTGCTGTCAAATCCCGAAACCAGTGCAGGAGACATATTTTCACGGGCTGTAAGACGGAAGCTCTCCCACAGAGTACCGTCCGCTCTATAGAAGCAGTACCAGATATTTGTGACATCGTCGTCGCCGAGCACCTGACGCTCTATCTCGATATTGCCGTATTCGCTTCCGCCGCCGCGATATGCGAGCCTGTATGTTCCGTCACCGTCAATGGTAAGCGCACGGGTATCGAGGACGTTTTCCTCATACCATACACCTGCTATCTGCATATAATCAGTCTTTGTCACAGGTGAAGCCCCTGTGTTTTCATCGGATGCAGCTGTTGTGCTGCCTTCGCTGTTTTCGGCTTTTTTATTGTCAGTCTTTGCAGCAGTGGTCGATGTATTTTCCGAAGCAGAAGCTGCTGCGGTAGTCGTTACAGCTGCTTTTGTAGGAATCGGATTCTCGGATCTTGTATCGCCTGTATTTCCGCAGCCTGTCATTGCAACGAGTATACCTGTCATTGCGATAATAATAAAAGTCTTTTTCATAATTATTCTCCTTTTCAAAGTAATTATGTTCTCTGCCTGCAATGCCATTATAGCATTGCAGGCAGAGAACATGTTGCAAAATTACAAATTTGTAATCGGAAAACATTTTTCAGAATATGACTCGCCTGAGAACGTACTCGCCCTCAGAAGTGGCAGCTATCTCGTATGTGCTCATATCGTCCATATTCAGATGCTTTTTCAAACGGGAAATATTTACCCTTATGGTGTTTTTGCTATCCTCCACATCACAGCCGTAAATGGTCTTGTATATATCATGATAGCTTATACGCGAGCCTATCTGTGAGGCGAGCATATAGAGTATCTGCAATTCACGCTGGGGCAGTGAGTATTCATTTCCGTCAAGGGTGGCAGTTCCAGCAAAAAGATCAACTGTAAGTTCGGGAAGCTCTATCTTCGGGTGCTGAGGAGACTGCTTTACATTGCGGCGGAGCTGCGCTTCTATACGCGCCTTTAATACATTAAGGTCGTAGGGCTTTGTTATGTAGTCGTCGCCGCCGCTGCGGAAGCCCATAATAACGCTGTCGTTCTCGTCACGGGCTGTGAGGAATATCACAGGAGCCTGTGTTTTCTGCCGCAATATCTTGCAGAAGTCCATTCCGTCGCCGTCGGGCAGCATAACGTCAAGGAGCACAAGGTCGGGAACGCACTCCTCCAGCATAAACGATGCGGTCTGCACCGAATCCGCACAGTGTACGGTATAGCCTTCGTTTTCAAGGAATGTTCTGTTGATACGCATGATGTCTGAATCGTCTTCTACTAATAATATGTGTGACATAATGTTTTCCCCCTGTGATTACAATTTCGTAATTCTGTTCACTTATTGAAAAAAATATGGTATAATGTATTCAACACCATAAAGGAGTGATAAAATGAAAAAGGAAATCTCCAAAAGCCGCGCTTTGCGAAGACGGCTCCTTAGTGTTCTGCTGATATGCCTTATTACTATAATGATAATATTTGTTTCTGTCTTTGATATCGTATATAAAAGCTCGACTAATATAGTCACTTCGCATACGTCCAAGATCGCAAGCAAAACCGTTGATACTACTGCTCACGGTTTCTATCAGGTCACCCTTGGAAACCTACAGCTGTCTCTTGAAAGCTTCGGAACCAACATATGTACAGTCCTCGGCTCTTTGCAGGATATACCCGATATAGATCAGGAGCTCGTCCTTGAAACACATATGATGGATTTTTTCAATATAGATGCTTCAAATAAGGGCAACGATGTTATTGGCTTTACTTATTCTAACGGTGAATTCCACAGCATACCTTCCGAGCCCGAGTGTGACCGTATTATTCAGGAAGCTGTTGAAACCATTAATATTGAATATGCAAAAGAGCCCTCCGCTCACTATCAAGGAGGCAGCTTTCAGTCTGAACTTGAACAATATACTGAAAACTGCATGGGAACATATACTATGGAAGGTCAGGGCTTTGTATGCGCATGGGATCATCTGAACAACTACAATGTTCTTTATCCCGATATTTGCTACGGCATAATCATGTTCAACCAGAATTATTATAAAGGTCTCATCAATCAGATCGCAGCTGAGCAGACTGACTCTCTTTTAGGTGAAATGAACGGACTCTTCCAGAGATCAATTTATATCATGGTCGCAGTAATTGCGGGAGTGCTGATACTGTTTATCGTGATCTCAGTCATTCTCTCAAAGAAGCTGTCAGATCCTATTGTTTCCGAGCATGATATGCTGGTGAAGGTCAACGAGATGAAGACAACCTTCCTCTCGGACGCTTCCCATGAGCTGAAAACTCCTCTTGCTACCATGTCGGGATATGCTCAGAATGCAGAAATGGAGCTTGTAAGCGGCTGCGATACGGCTGCCGTACATGAAAAGCTGAAACGCATCTCCTCGGAAGCCAACCGCATGGCTCTTATGGTAACGCAGATACTTGACGCTACCCGAATTGAGGAAGGCCGAATGGTTCTGGAGCCTGCTCCCTGCGATATAGACAGCCTTGTGCGCGAGACCGTTGAGACCTATTTTGCTGTGCTTAACAAGAACAACAACAGGCTCGCAATACGTATCCCCATTGAATTGCCAAAGGTAAATGCTGACAGCTCAAGATTGCAGCGTGTGTTCGTGAATCTTGTTTCCAACGCTCTGAAGCATACCAAAAACGGTACAATACTTATCAAGGCAGAAGAGGAAGAAAACTTCATAAAAGTGACCGTAATGGATACGGGAAGCGGTATCTCCGAAGAGGATATGCCCCATATCTGGGAGCGTTACTACAAGGGAAAACACTCCGAAACAGGCACGGGTCTGGGACTTTATATATGCAAGTTCATAATCGAGTCCCACGGCGGCAAGATATGGGCCGAAAGCGAGGTCGGCAAGGGAACGTCGTTTATGTTCACGCTGCCTGTATAATAAATACTTTTACATTATACCATAATTCCAGAAAAAAAGCCAGTGTATTTTATTCGGAATATAATAATTAGTTAATATAACCAATAAGTGTTCCTCTCTGCCATTCTTCCATATTACAATGGTATATTATTGATGCTTATGCTGTTGAAAAACAAAGTACCCCCACTTCTTGATAAGTGGGGATATTGTTTAAATAAAAGATACAAGACTTTTTTCAAAAAACACTTGACAAACGTTTCAATTTGTGATAAAATATTATGGTACTGCGGAGTTACTGGTTATACAGTCCGCCTCGGTCAGTCTGAGCCGTGTAAAATTTGTCAGACATTATGCGGATATGGCGGAATTGGCAGACGCGTATGGTTCAGGTCCATATGTTCGCAAGAACATGCAGGTTCAAGTCCTGTTATCCGCACCATATTTAGACGTCACAATGGAGATATATCTCATTTGACGTTAGTGAAAAGCATCCCTATTTTTAGGGATGCTTTTCTTTTTTCGTTCCTACCTTTCATCATTGCTCACTTTCTAATAGCGACTCAGTAGGCAGCCATTAGCCATTTCCAAGACTGCCATTAAGTCGCTTCCTTTCATTCGGCGAATACTTATCAAATCTGTCCGACCAATACTTATCAGTGCCTTTTTGCGGATAGATATGTTCGATTGAGCAATGATCCTTAGGCTCCTGTTTGAAGTACTCGTCCGGATTAATCTTTTTCTCAGAGTCTGTCTTGGTAAGGCTTAGGTCATAAATGTAAAGAAGAAATTTGAGACTTTCCCAACTATAAAAGCCGTCTCGTTTAGATAGCTTTTCGAATTTATCTATAATACCGTGCGACGTAACAACATTATTATCAGACAGGAAGTCGATTCTGCTGATAACTTCTAGAACTTCATCGAGGCCTATTTTATTGTAATAAAGGTCGCGAGCGAGGTTATAAAAGGTACTATTACTATATGTCGCAAAATATCCGTTAAGCCTGTAATGTAAGAAGTTAAAGCGCTCGATCAGTTTTAGGCATTCAATTCTGTCGGCATCGGATATAGTCGATTTTGATAGAATTACGGTTACTAATGGCCTTGAATTAATATAACCAAGAGTGTTAAGGCGGAATAAGTATTTAGCAATCTCAGGATTGGTTACGGTAGACGGATTAAAAGTAGTGTACCAATGAGGTATCAGTTCTTTAAGGCTTAGGGAGCTTCTTCGGTAGGAACTTGCTTAGTATCCCTTTCTTCGAAACAATACGCTAATTCTCTTTCTTCCCACTCGGGATATTCCGTACCGTTATCATGCCTAAAGCGGATTTCTTGCGAAAAAATTTTCTGCATAGCTGCTTTCTTCTGCCGTTCGAGGTTTCGCACTTCTGCTTCGGATTGCGCTATCACTTTGTCAATATTAGAGAGAAAGCCAGCAATTTTACGCTGTTCTTCAAGATCTGCCGGCAGAGCCATATCAATATCAAAGAAATCATCTGTTGATATATTAAGTAAGCCATGATTTCTTGCGCCTTCAGCACATCTGATTGATACTTCCTTAAGTATGAAGTGCGCATGTATATGGTCGACATCAGTGTGAGTTGCCACTACAACTTCGTGACCGGGGAAGGTTCGCTCCGCAAACTCAACAGCTATCTTATGAGCAAGTGACGGCTCTATCTTGTAGCCACTTGGGTGCGACTGAACGAAATGATAGTATTTCACTCCGTCAGTCTTGTTGTACATTTCCCTTGTGTTTTTGAACTCCTGATAGGCAGTCGGCAGCGAACAGTTGAGAGCCGTCACGAACTTTTTATTCTCGGTCTTGTCATCGCGGCAGATGTATTCCAGACTCTTCTTGCCGCCGCCACCGCCTTTCGTGCTTATCGCAGTGACCGTCGCCACTACTTCACCTCCCTCAGAAGCTGACCTATCAGCTCCGTGACCTTCATGTGCTCATCGAGGAGCGGCTGGAAATTCACGACGGTCAGCCTGTCCATATTTGCCAGTGTAGCTATCTGGTTGAGGTTACGTCCGATAGCTTTCTGCTGCCGGACTATCTCATCGATGCCGTTGGCGACAACGATTTTCTTGCCAAGAGCGCACCGCATTACGAAGTCATTCAGCTTCAAGCCGTGCCGCTCGGCGAGCTCATGGATACGCCTGCTTTCTTCCTCTGTGCAGCGTATCGCTATGGTTGTGTTTCTCCGTCTCATAGAATCCCTCCTTTTCTTCCGTTTTGTAAAATGTTTCGGCGTGCCGACAATTGTACTTCCTGTCCGTAGGGACTATGCGGAGGCACAATTGGGAGCGGCGGCTCGCCGTAAATGGGTTCGGGCTTCTGCCCGACAAGCAAAGGCGGCAGGCGGAATGCCAGCTGCTATGCTTGCCAACCCAAAAGGGTTGATTTTTTCGGGTACCGCCACTTTTCCCTCTGCCATTAGTATCTGTGCAGTATCGCCACACTCGCTCGACGTTGCGCGACAATCGCTTTCACCGCCGCAGGTGGGATAACTCCCCGATTCGGACTGCTGCGGCAAAAATGGGTGTTTTTGTGCCTCAAGGCTGAAACGGCTCGACTTCAATACCTTGCTCCGCTAACTTTTCTGTTATCCTGTTGGCTGCCCATTCAATAAGTTTATCACCAACAGGGACAGCAATTGTTTTAACATCACTGGCAGAAGGAGTAACGGTTTGCGAAGATATATCAGCGTTTGAAGACGTTTCAGGGACGGCAGGGGCACCACTTTCAGGGTACAGTAATTTACTGCCACTGCTGTCCCTATCAGCTTCGTAACGGACACAGATACTGCGAGTGCCGTTACTTTTTGTTTTGCCATAGCTGATACCGAGCGAGTGAACTTCTTCATCGTGCTGCAATAGTTCGCGATACATCCAGTTGTTTTTGAATTCCTCTGAGGGAAACTTTTTGCATAAGAGTTCGCACAGCTCAGACGCACTTCCGCGGAACTCTTTTTGCTCCAGCATAAAATCATGTATCACAGACGGGAAGTTATCAGGCTTGTCCTCTGGCGGCTTGTCAAGCAGCTTCCACTTTGCTCCGTCCCTGATAACATTTATGTCGAGTGACGGTGCTCCGCGACCACTGATGTTCAGTACTGCATTCTTGCTGTCTGACTTGTGCGTGAGAACGAGCAGACCATCTGCTGCACCCGGGATACCATTCGTGCCAAGTATCATGTTGTTCGGATTGGAGTCCTGCTGTTTTCGGTTGTGATGAACAAGAATAATTGCGATGCCTAACTCGTCAGCAATAGATTTCAGCGTTGATACGTCCTTGTAATCACTGCCGTACTTCATGTCAACAGTTTCGCGCACCTTTTGCAGAGTATCAATGACTATCAGCTTCAGGTCTGCGAATGTCTCCTTGCACTTGCGCAGATCATCTTCGAGACCGTTACCGAGAGTGTTGACGAGCAAAACGTATTGCAGATTATCCGTCGGCTCATCTGTCAGCTCATACATTCGCGTCTGCAAATTATCAGACGTATCTTCAAGTGCCATGTACACCACATGACCTTGTTCTGTTTTGCGTCCGAGAAACTTTTCACCTTTGGCAATCGCAAGACACATATCCATCATCATCCACGATTTACCTATCTTCGGATCACCTGACAGTACATGAAGCCCGGGATAGATCATTTCATCAACGATGAAGCGTCTCTTTTTCATCGGAGTGTTCATTATCTCGACGCTGCTTTTGAACTCAATTTCGATTCTTTTTGTCAATAAAAATCATCCTTTCTTCATAAAAATGTGGGAGCAGTATCCATTAAGCAAATCGACCTGTTTTTGCATAAGTTTTTGACCGCTCTGAAACAATTTCCGAAACACAAATTGATTTTTATGAGAACAGACCTTTTCTCACAGCAAACTGATATTGACCGCAAAGCGCATAGAATAGAGCTTTGCAGACATTTCAACTCAAAACTGTTATGATGACAGTTTTGAATGATTTTTAGTCAAAAGCGAGTGTTTCGGAATGAAAATGTGGGAGCAGTATCCTTATTGCATTTTGGTATGTTTTGTGATACAATTATTGCAGGTGGTGAGATCATGAAGTACAGGATCTTACTATGCACAGCTGCAGGAGAAGGCTGCTGCACTTTTCACGAACAGAGGCGTGCAGATAGACTTCGGCAACGGTATGCACAAGTATGTTGCGTTTGAGCGCTCAGCAAGCATGAGCAGAAATGCTGTGCTGTCGTTTATCCGTGAAGACATTTTCTGGAACGTCACAGAGCGCATTCGCCTCGGCATGGAGATAACCAAGTGTCAGCTCAGCAAGCTGTATGCATACAACGGACTTATGCTCTCTGGCGGTATCCGTGTTGACGGAATAAATATCGACAAGCCGCACAGAGTTATTGTTGTGGAGAATCCGAAATTCACAGTCCATGATACAAATGTTATCACTGTTGAGGACGACGGCACTGACAACGCCGTCCGCAGGTATCATCGTGTTGAGCGCAGGGAGAGTGTTGATATTCTCGGTTATGACGGCGAAGGCGTTATCTCCAAAGAGTTCGCCAAGGTCATCAATAAAAAGTTAGGCGGCGAGCACACATCGTTTCAGATACGAATGCCATACATCAAAGGTATGCTGCACCAAGTTGACATTCATGACTTCTTCAAGATCGTAGGAGTTGCAACGCTCAACGACATCTGGGGAGTTGAACACAAGGTTGCGGACGTTGACATAATCCTCACCAAGAGTATGTTCAAGGGCTACAGTTGGCTCTGCGACAACAATATGAGCTGGGATGATTACTGGGACGTATTCCGCAGATACAGGCACGCTCTGTACATCTCTGGTGTCAGCAAAGACAGTCCGCAGAAATTCACGGAACTGAACTATCAGTTTCTCAATACACTTTCAATGACAGCGGACGAGTTCCGACCTCTTGATCTGCCGTTATCATTTCCTGTGAATGATAACCGTCACTGGCTCACCAAGGAAACTGAACGTGAATATTACAGGCTTTGCACCGACAGGGAGTACCGCCTAAGCTTCTTCACAGGCAGGAAGTATAGTCGAGGAAGCAAAGACTACTATCTCAAAAAGATACTTGAGAAAAATCCGAAGTTCATTGCAGAGCCAGTTTACGCTGACAGATTGAAGTCACGGGCGCAGGCTGTTCTGAAGCAGTATGCGCTCGGACGTCTTATCGTTGCAGGCGACAATCGCTATCTCTCCGCAGACCTTCTCGGTTTCCTGAAAGACTTTATACCAGCGAAAGCAAAGCGAAACACAAGTCAGCGCAACTTCTACAATGGTGCGGTGCAAAGCGATTTTGAGAAGAATGCTTTCTATGCTCCGTCAATGGTGTATTCTCACAGCGAGGAGTGTACGCTTCTGCGTAATCCACACATTTCCCGAAACGAAGAGGTGCAGTTACAGGTCTATCCCGATGTTGAGAATATGAGGAAGTATTATCTCAGCCACCTCACCGATGTTGTTATGGTGAATTGGGACTCGCTTACGGCGGAGCGGCTCGGCGGTGCAGACTTCGACGGCGATATGATAAAAACTATTTCGGACCCTATCGTCAACCGATGTGTCAAGCGCAATTCAAAGGCGGATACTCCGCTGTTGAAGATACCAAGCGCTGAACCAGTTACATAGTTGCTCTGGGCAAAAGAAAAGTGCTCTTCGATCTTCTGCCGGACAGGATCGAAAAGCACGTCAGGAGGGACAAATAATGCTGAACGAGATTGAAGAATTCAAGGCTTACACGGTCAAGCCCGTTTACAAGTGCAGCGGCAAGCGGGACCTCTCCTTCCTCGGACGTTTCAGCTTTGAGATGATGAAGGACTTCACAGGTCTGAGCCGCGTGCTGACTATTATCGCTCGGGGATATATGTTCAGAAATGGTGCTCCCGATGTGAACTTTGCACGGCGAGCTCTGTGTGCGTGGTGCAGTATCCCCGACAAAAAAACTGCCGCTCCGAAGGAGGAGTGGCAGTTCAGGACTGATTTCAGTGATCTGCATGAGGAGTTTCCCGAATTGGTGGATAAGACGGGAAAAGGCTGGTTTTACAGGCACGTTCACAAGGTTGAAAAGTTCATCACCAAGAACAGCGAAAACATGAGCAAGACCACTCTCTCCAACGCTGAGCCGCTGAAAAACGGATTTGATGCCGCATGGAGAGATAAGGTGAAGCAGTATCAGGTATCGCTTTACTCACCCGAGACCAAAGGTGCGTGGGTGCTGCGGTTTGATGATATATTGGCGGACGCTCTGGAGCTCGGACCGCTGGCAGACAAGACCTTTTTCTTTTCCGATGATGAAAAGGCACGAATCAAGGCGCTACTGCCTGACGGGCTGCCTTATGAGGTGGCGGAGACAGTCATCGCTTACTGTATTGCCAACAAGCCCGATGATTCGGATTATGTTATCCTGCCTGTTTCCAACTTCGATGCTTACTTTGGCAGTACCGGCTTCAGCCACAAGTGGCTAAAATTGTTTCCCACCACTTTACTTGAACGCGACAAGCAGAGTTTTGGGGTGTGTAGGGCGAGACTGCGTTTAATGTAACTCATGTATGGTTCGTAGTTAATATTTATCGCATATATTTTCAAAATAGATTGATTTTATTATTATATTATGTAGGTGAATGTAATGAAGATAGGATTTATAGGTGCTGGAAAAGTTGGCTTTTCTCTGGGAAAATATTTTGCAGAAAACGGTTTGGAGATATCAGGATATTACAGCCGCTCGGAGAGTTCTGCCCTTGAAGCCGCTCATTTTACAGATTCTGAGCTTTTTCTATCTGCGGAAGATCTTATTTACGCAAGCGACGCAGTTTTTCTCACAGTTCCAGACAGCGCCATAAAAGAGACTTACAGTACCCTGCCAAAGGAGCTTCTTTGCGGCAGGCAGATATGCCATTGCAGCGGAGCGATGTCAGCTGCGGAGGCATTTCCAGATATAGAGAAATACGGAGCAAAAGCCGCTTCGATACACCCTCTTTTCCCCATAAGCAGCAAAACGGAGTCATACAAAGAGCTATCAAATGCTTTTTTCTGCATAGAGGGTGACTGCGCTAAGGAATGGAGCGCTGTTCTCTCGGGTATGGGAAATTCCACGCGAATTATTACAAGTGATATCAAGAGCCGATATCATGCTGCTTGTTCTGTTGCAAGCAACCTCGTCTGCGGACTTATGGCGGAAAGTGCAGAGCTCCTTGAACAGTGCGGCTTTACTGAAGAAGAAGCTCTTTCAGCTCTTGAACCTCTTGCAATGAGCAATATGAAGCGTATCTTCACCGTGGGACCGACTGCCGCCCTTACAGGTCCTGTGGAGCGCAACGACGTATCTACGGTTAAAAAGCATATCGCCTGCATAAACGGCGGGAATGACTCCGATATCTACAGAGCGGTCTCGAAAAAACTGACAGAAATGGCTAAGGAACGTCACCCACAGGCAGATTATACAGAAATGGAGAAGCTCCTTAGGTAATTGTCACCAAAGAAAAACCTTTTGTTCATATTTTATTCACATTTATATGTTATACTTCTTCTTGTATCTTATCCAGGCAATGGAAAGGTAACATCTTTTAAGGAGAAAATTGAATATGAAGAACACTGTTTCA
The DNA here is from genome assembly GCF_000526795.1 of Ruminococcus flavefaciens AE3010. Lineage (NCBI taxonomy): Bacteria > Bacillati > Bacillota > Clostridia > Eubacteriales > Oscillospiraceae > Ruminococcus > Ruminococcus flavefaciens. The sequence continues at coordinate 99,371 of NZ_JAGT01000001.1, read as the reverse complement.
ACCCTTCTGAAGCAGAAGCAATCAGGTGACAAGATCACGATGCTTACTGCTTACGACTACACAACAGCGAAGATCATCGACGAGTGCGGCGTAAATGCCATACTTATCGGCGATTCACTGGGCATGGTAATGCTGGGCTACGAAAACACGCTCCCCGTGACTATGGAGGATATGATACATCATACCGCCGCAGTTTCAAGAGGTGCGGAAAACGCTTTCATCGTAGCCGATATGCCGTTCATGTCCTATCAGGTCAGTGTACAGGAGGCTGTTATCAATGCAGGCAGACTTATCAAAGAGGGCGGCGCCAATGCTGTAAAGCTTGAAGGCGGAGCCGAGGTCTGCGAGCAGATAAGAGCTATCGTGAATGCGTCCATTCCTGTTGTTGCACATCTGGGACTTACTCCACAGTCTGTAAATGCCTTCGGCGGCTTCAAGGTACAGGGCAAGAGCCTTGACAAGGCCAGAAAGCTCATTGACGACGCGCTGAAGATACAGGAGGCAGGCGCCTGTGCAGTAGTTTTAGAGGGTATCCCCGCAAAGCTTGCGGATATCATCACAAGGAAGCTCTTTATCCCGACTATCGGTATCGGCGCAGGAAAAGGCTGCGACGGACAGGTACTGGTATATCAGGATATGCTTGGACTTACCACAGGTCATACCGCTAAATTCGTAAAGCGGTTCGCTGATGTGGGCTCGGTGATGCGTCAGGGTATCGCTGATTATATCAGTGAGACCAAAGAGGGAGCATTCCCTGCCGAGGAGCATACCTACGCTATTGAAGATGATGTTATCGAACAGCTTATGAGGGAGGAAAAGTGAAATGAGAGTAGTTAAAACCATAGATGAAGTCCGCACACAGGTAAAGGAATGGAGAGCACAGGGGCTCACCGTGGGACTTGTCCCTACAATGGGCTACCTCCATGAGGGACACGCAAGCCTTATCGACGCTTCTCACAGGGATAACGACAGGACAGTTGTTTCCGATTTTGTAAATCCGATGCAATTCGGTCCAACAGAGGATCTTGAAAGCTATCCCCGTGATATCGACCGCGACGCAAAGCTCGTTGAAGAACATGGCGGCGATATCATTTTCAATCCCGAACCTTCCGAGATGTACCATGAGGGCTTCTCTTCTTTCGTTGATATGACCGTGCTCACACAGGAGCTCTGCGGTCTTAGCCGTCCCGTTCATTTCCGCGGCGTATGCACAGTAGTATCCAAGCTTTTCAATATCGTAAAGCCCGACCGTGCATATTTCGGCAAAAAGGACGCTCAGCAGCTTGCAGTTATCCGCCACATGGTCGACGACCTTAATATGGACATCGAGATAATCGGCTGTCCTATAGTCCGTGAAGCAGACGGGCTTGCAAAAAGTTCACGCAACACCTATCTTAATGCTGACGAAAGAAAGGCTGCACTTGTACTCTCCAAGGCAGTATTTCTGGGCATGGATATGGTCAGAAAGGGTGAGAGCGACTGTTCTGCTATCATAGGCGAGATGAAAAAGCTCATAGAAGATGAACCTCTTGCAAAGATAGATTACGTCAAGATAGTCGACTGTGCAACAATGCAGCAGATAAAGGCCCTCGACCGTCCTGCGCTATGCGCTATGGCTGTATATATCGGCAAAACACGCCTTATCGACAACTTCTTCACCGAAGACGTATAAGGAGGCTGCTATGGAAATATCAATGCTCAAAAGCAAAATACACCGCGCCGTTATCACTCAGGCGGAGCTCAACTATGTTGGCAGCGTCACTATCGACGAAGAGCTCATGGAAGCCGCAGGGCTTTATGAATACGAGCGCGTACATATATCAAACGTAAACAGCGGAAGCCGTATCGAGACTTACGTTATCGCTGGCAAACGTGGAAGCGGAGTTATCTGTCTCAACGGTGCAGCCGCACGTTCAGGACAAAAAGGCGACCATGTTATCATAATGGCATATGCGAATATGACCCCCGAGGAAATAAAAACTCACCGTCCAAAGGTAGTTTTTGTTAGCGATAACAATGAAGTTGTAAGGGTAGCCGATTACGAAAAGCATGGAGAACTGAGATAATAGATATCAACTATATCCGAATAATTATAGACTGCATGATATGCGAGCAGGATAATAAATAATATTATGGCACTGTGATGAAAGCTTCTTAACATTGAAGCAATATCATCACAGTGCCGTTTTTATATAAATAGGCAGGGAAACAATTTTCAAGTGCCAGTTTGAACAAGTCAACGCTCATACAGATGTAGCACGGAAATGTTTCAGATGACAAAATTGGATTAACATTTAAATATTATATAGAGAAATTTACGATATATTCGCTGATAAATTCATCTTAAAACTTGACAATCTCTCTAATTCGGGTTATAATTATTATAGAAAAATGGTTTTGAAAGGAGCTGTTATCATGCCGAATATCGTACCTATTTCAGATCTAAGGAATTATTCTGCTGTATTGCAGGACGTTGCAGTAGGCTCACCCGTTTATCTTACCAAGAACGGTCGCGGCTGCTATGCAATCGTTGATATTAAGGAGCAAGAAGAGTATGAGCGTACAAAAGCAGCACTCCGCCTGATGTGTGAATTGGAAGAGGGAAGAAAATCAGGAGAACAGGAAGGCTGGATCACCTCCGATGATATGAGGAAGCATTTTGGGGCAAAGAAAGCATGAATAAAATCGTTTACTCTCCGAAAGCACAGAATGATCTTGACGAGATTTGGGCTTATATTTCTAAAAAATTGCTGAATCCTACTGCTGCCGAAAGCACGATAAATGGTATTCTTGATACAGTAGATGCTTTGCAAGAGCATTCGGAGATAGGAAAACCTCTTTATTTCACATCTGATATGTTCAGCGGATATCGTTTCCTTGTTTATAAGAATTACCTTGCATTCTACCGAACAAGCGCAGAAACCATATATATAGATAGAATCATTTATGGTAAGCGTGATTATATGCGGCTACTTTTCAGAGATTTGGATCGAGCATAAAGATAATAAATCCACTATCGTGACCTATCCCTCAGGTCCATATGTTCGCAAGAACATGCAGGTTCAAGTCCTGTTATCCGCACCAGCGCAGAGCCTGTGCGCCCAACCACGTTGGCGCTCGCAGGCTCGCTTACTTTTTGGTGATCGTTACTCTTACATCGCATACAGCGCAGTCATCAATTTTTTACAGCTAACACAAACCGCCTGGTCATCGGATTTGTACCGATTTTCAGGCGGTTTTCTTGTATTATTAATTTCGTATTTGCTCTAAAAAATGCGCAAAAACATACGAAAAAAGTTTAGAGCATGGAATGTGATATCAGACTGCAAACTATCAATAACCATTTTCTTCGATCCATGGGAGAACATCATTCCATATAAGATCCCAGAACTCTTGATCGGCGAGCTCCCCTTTTTGCTCATTCAGATGAGTACCAACGTGTCTGGAGCTATCTCCTGCATACAGGAAATCACGTGCTGACAAGCGGTTTGAATAGTCGCCGTCACTTGGCGTTTCTCTGAAATTCCTTCTGACACCATCAGAATAATATATTGAACTTAAATCACCATATGAAGAATATTTCCCGTCCTTGTAAATGTAATAAGTCATACCCATATCGCCCGTCGGAGGAACATAATCTTCCATTGATTCTTCTGTCCATATCTCTGAATTGAAGAAATCAGCCAACTTGGATACCTCGTCCTGCGTCATTACATACACAGACGGATATACATCTATTCCGCCGATACAGACATATGCACCATGCAGATCACCGAATGGAGGAGCTGTATCCGAAGAGTCGCGTACAGGCTGTGAAACTGCTTTTGTAGTAGTAACTGTGGTAGTTGTAACAGTCGAAGTTGTCGCAGCAGTAGCAGTCAAAGCAGTAACAGTCGTTGTTGTCGTTGTTTGAATCGGTACTTTTTCAGGATATTCGGGACTATTATTATCACTGCATGCAGAAAACATAGCCATACATAACATTGCTGCAAAAAATACTTTTTTCATACTGACCCTCTTTTCAATATTTTAGGATTATTCTATAACTGTCATAAGCTCAATACGCTTACGACCTATGCCTTTGATAGTGCTCAGCTCTGCTTCAAGAGCATGAAAGTTCAATTGTTTTTCTCCGCGCCCGAGTGACTTCCTCACATTTTCATTGTAAATCCTATTATACCTCAAAAGCCGCCAAAAATCAATATACCAGATCGAACGAAAGTGCTTCGAGATGAAACGCATACATGTCAGCTTATATTATTACAATGAAATGGTCTATTAGCAAATATAGTGAATGGTTGACTTTATTACTGTAAAGATGTATAATATATAAAATATATAAAATATATAAATAATGCAAATATCTCAATTACTGAATATGAAAAAAATTCTGAATGTACATAAAGAATACACATCATTTGTTTATAATCATATCATAAACTCAGATATGAAAAGGGGAATCCACTATGAAAAAACATTATATCAGATTAACAGCTATTATAACTTCACTTATTCTTTTGGCGTTTGTTATTATAGAAGGACTATATACATATGTGACAGCCACAAAGATTATGAATGAGAAAATGGCACTGGCAGAGAATCATGCGTTGAAGTTGTCATCAATTGCGCGGGTAGATAATACTGATAATATAATCCATATGGCTTATTATGAATTTAAACTGCAATCACAGTATTGTAGAAATGACGATATCGGCTTTTACGGAATGATAAAGCTCGATGACGGTAAAGTAGTAGAGTCAGGAGATTTTGTTGAAGTAATGTCTGTTTCAAAGGATAACTCCAATAAATTTGATTACAGGTATTTCCCTGTAAGCTCTGATTTCAAGCGTGAAAATGCATTTATCTCATATTTTGATATTGATGCAATGTGTGACGATAATTTCATATTCAACGGAAAATTTTCCTATCATGAACAAGATCCCAAGAATTTTTCGAAGTATAATACTTTTGAGTATACCATAGGCGACAACGAATTGGCTTCTATAGAGAACGCTGTTCCGGTATCAGAATGGCAGGGTGATAACAACCTTCACGCTGAGTACTATAAAATGGCCCAAACAAAGTACGAAGCCAAGCTTGACAAACAGGCAAAGAAGCAGCTTGCAGAAGTGCGCAGCAAGATAGACAAGGGATATGTGTTCAAGATATATCAGAATGACGGTACATTCTATTATCAGTCAGAAGCAGCCGAAGCCAGCTCTATGCAGGAGAAAATTGAAAGCGGACAGGTCGTTAGCTTTGTTCAGAATAAGCTCGGCACCTCCTATTATATCACACATTCCAGCATAAATTCCAAGAATGACAATGCGTTTCTCTGCTATGTTTTTCACCCGCTGGAGCTTGCCTTCAGAGGACATATCCTTCTGTATATTATGAGTCTTATCGCGCTTATTATAATTGAAGCTTTTGTTATTGTCATGATGAGAAAGATGTACGGCAACCGTATGAGCTATGAGCTTATGCGGCAGGATCTTACAAGAAGCATCGCTCACGATCTCAAGACTCCTCTTGCCGTAACAAAGGCTTATACCGAGAACTGGGAGTATATTGACGAGAAGGACAGGCATGAATACGCAGAAAAGCTTAACGCAGAAGTCGATAACATGGCAGCCATGATAAACAATATGCTCAATATGTCAAAGCTGGACTCAGAGAAAGACCTGAAGCTTGAGGAAGTGGAGCTCTACGCAATGACATCGGCAATATATGAGCGCATGAAGCCGCTTATCGCCGAGCGCGGTCTCAAAACGAAGCTGATAACAGATGTTATAGGCGGTAAATATTACGTGAAAGCCGATCCCAAGATGATAAAGATAGCTATCGGCAATTTTATCACAAATGCCGTAAAGTACGCCGAAAGCAAAGTGGAAATAAAGCTTCTGGGCAAGGATAAAAAGATAACGTTCATGGTGACAAATGACGGCGAAGGCATAAGCAAAAAGGAGATCAAGAGAATATGGGAGCCCTTCTACAAGACCGACAAGGCAAGAACTGACAGAATGGGCAGCAGCGGTATGGGACTTGCAATAAACAGCAGTATATTAAGGCTCCACAAAGCAAAGTACAAGTGTATAAGCGATAAGACCGAGACTTCGTTCTGGTTTGAGTTAAAGAGGGTAAAATAAATGGAAGAAAAGTACAGGATACTTTTAGCCGAGGACGAGAAAGGGCTACGCGATATCACGGCGCTCTTTCTACGCAAGAACGGCTTTGACGTAGATACTGCGGCAGACGGCAATGAAGCTGCTCTGTATGCAGAGAAAAACAGGTACGACATTATCGTTCTGGATATAATGATGCCCGGCAGGGACGGCAAAGAGGTCTGCAAAGCCATAAGAAAAAGCTATGATGTGCCTGTTATCTTCCTTACGGCTCTTGGGGAGGAAAACGATATCGTTGAGGGCTATGAAGTAGGCGCGGACGAGTATATGACCAAGCCCTTTTCGACAAAGCTCCTGCTGGTCAAGATAAAAGCACTTATCAAGCGCTACCATGGACTTATCATCAAAAACGGCATACTAAAGATCGGTGAGCTGGAGATAGAGCCTGCAAGAAGATACGTGACTGTCAACGGCAAGGAAGCTGTCATGGCTCCAAAGGAATATGAACTGCTGATGTATTTTATTGACAATAAGAATATCGCCCTCAGCCGTGACAGGATACTTGACAGCGTGTGGGGCATCGACTACGAGGGCGTTGACAGAGCAGTTGATACCCACGTAAAGAAGCTACGTGCTGCTCTTGGCGCAGCAAGCTGCCATATTGAAACGGTCATAAAAATAGGATATATGTGGAAGGATTAAAAGTCAGCCTGATGAAATTAAAAAAGGCACTATAAAAGAACGATATCCGTCAGGTCATGATCTGCCGAACTTGATTATTTGTAAGGGTTCGCGTTTCGCAGCAGGTGAAGCGCGGATCTTTTTTATAACAAAGTGAAATATTCCCCGAAATAAATCGACTATATTAGCAAGAGGGACCTCAACCTCCCGAAAGGAGGAATACACCATGAATGATGAAAGCATCATTGAACTGTTCCGAAACAGAGATGAACAGGCGATCGAAGAACTAAAGCTGAAATACGGACGGCTCTGCTTCCATATTGCGGGAAATATCCTCTCTCAGCGTGAAGATATCGAGGAGTGTATCAACTCCGTATACTACGATATATGGAACAGGATACCGCCTGACGAACCCAATGACCTCAGAACATATCTTTGCCGAATAGTTAAGAACAAGGCTATAGACAAGCTGAAATACAACTCCGCTATTAAGCGCAATTCACAGTTCAGTGTTTCGCTGGACGAGCTTGCAGAGTGTATCCCCGATACGCGGCAGGAAGACATATCTGCACAGAAGCTTGCAAAGCTCATAAGTCTTTTTCTCAGGACTCAGGACGAAAGGCACAGAAAGATATTCATCAGGCGCTACTGGTACGGCGACAGTCTTTCAAAGATCGCGGAGTTCTTCGATATGAACGAAAAAACTGTGGCCACATATCTGTTCAGAACAAGAAAGAAACTGAAAGACTATTTAAGAAAGGAAGGTTACTATTATGAATAAAATGAAGCTGTTTGAAGCCATTGACCTCATTGACGACGACCTTATCAGGGAAGCTGGGATCCCCTCCGAAAAGCTGTCTGAGAACAGCGCGACTGAACAGGAAAATGCTGTTACTGTTTCCGGAGTTGAAGTCCGCAGCGGTATCAAATGGCAGCGCATTGCAGCCCTCGCGTCAGCATTCATACTTATTGCAGGCTTCGGAGCGGTGGGAGCTCTGCTCTACAAGAACCGTCCCCCACGGCAGATAGAGCCGTCTGAGATCATAATTCCTGCGGCTACGGAAAGCACAACAGAAACTGCGGACAAGCAGTCAGAGAGCACGGAAGCTGCAACGACCAACACTCAAAAGACCTCAAAGGCAGAAAAGAAAGAAACAAAGGAAAGTACAAATACAGTGACCACTGACAAAGCAGACAATAAGCCTGAGCGTGTTGATTGCTATAACGACGAAAAAGACCAAACACCCGCAGTTACAGAGCCAGAGAATCCTGCTGAAACTCCCACAGAGAGAACAACAGCCGAGCCAGCAAAGACATTACCTGCTCCGACGACACAAAAACCTGTAACTACCGCCAAAACGACAACAACTACAGCAAAGACAACAGCTCCAAAGGTAACTGAGCCCGAGCCAACGACAGATGACTGGGTAATACATCTTCCATGCACCAAAATGTCAAATGTCACATGGCGTTCTTATCAGTGTCCCGAGATGTTCGAGATACTCAGAAGCATTAATTACCGACAGATCACAGCAGCTGAGTTTGCGGTAACCGAATATGAAATGCCTAATACGTATCTCATAGATGCAGATGATAACAACAGGGTATACGCACTTAACTTCGACCACAAATGGGTCATGAGGTATGGAACTGACGGTACTGACTGTGGTGATGCTCCAATGCCCGACAGACTTTACGAGCTTTTCTGCGGCAGCTAAGCGATAAAGCTGAGTGCTCAGAATAATGATCGTAACCATACTTCTGTCAGCCATAACCATATGGTGCGCTGACGATAAAGGACGTGATAACGTAGAAAAAAACAGCGGACATGAGAATAATGCCCGCAAAAACAATAAATAACAAGAAATAAGGAATAACTGTAAAGCTTTTTTTAACAAATACTAAAGGTCTCCCTCGGGAGACCTTTTTTATGCTCATAAAAAAGGACAAAAGCTGTATTCGGCCTATGAATACAGCTTTTCCGACTTGTCCTTTACAAAGAAATTACCTCCGTACAGCCGTTGTGCAGATGGCTGACTTTGGTCACGCTCAAATAATAACCCAATTATTTTCGCAAGTATATTATAACATTTATATTCACAAATGTCAATAAGGGGAAGCATTATTTGGCGATTCTTTACAATTATTGCGTTCTTTTTTATATTTATATAAATTATTCACTTATCAATCTTATCACCGCGCACAATAAGTATATCATTTTGCTTGATACGCATATTTTCATTTGGCACAACAGTAAGATCTCCGCGGAGGATAACAAGGATAACGATATTATACTTCAATGTGTACTCCGCCACAGTCATGTTTTTGAACTCGCTGTTCTTGTCAACAAGTATCTCCCCTATCTCGTCAAGGTCGCTGAATCTCACGTCGGAGTACTGCTTCTTGGTGTACTGCTCAACGAATCCTGCACTGATGATACCGGTGGGGATAGCGACTACGCCAACGCCGAGAAAAGCGCTGCATATAGCCAGTATCTTTCCTATTACCGTAACGGGATAGATGTCTCCGTAGCCCACGGTGAGAAGCGTGGAAACGCTCCACCATATACCCGAAAAGGCGTTGCGGAAAACCTCGGGCTGCGCGTCATGCTCCACGCTGTATATACCAAGGGACGATGCAAGCATAAGGACTATGATTATGAACACCGATGATATTATCTGGTTTTTCTTTTCCACAAGTACTGTGGTTATGACGTGGAACGAATCATAGTGGGCATTTACTCTGAACAGGTGCAGTATACGCACTACTCTCAGCATACGGAACACGATGAAGCCGCTGAGGAAGAAAAAAGGCAGTATAGTCAGCAGGTCAACGATGCCGTCAAAGGAGCGCAGGAATTTCAGTCTTGCTCCCATGTGACTCTTTTTCGGATAGAGCATATCCGCCGTCCAGATACGCAGGATATACTCCACACAGAATACAAGTACGGTAACTCCCTCAATAATTCTGAAAATTCCCGATAAGCCTGACAGCTCGTCAAATGTTCCGAGAAAAACAATAGTGATATTCAGCAGTATGACCGCAACTATGAAGTAGTCGAACAGCCTGCTTGGCAGGTCGTCTCTGTTGCCTATCTGGATAATGTCGAAGATACGCTTTTTGGCAGACTTATTCTTTTTCTCACTCAATTCCGCTCAGCTCCCTGTATAGTTTTCTTGCGTAGCCGTCAGTCATGCCGCAGATGTAGTCCGTAACAAGCATGAGCCGCAGATACAGCTTTTCAACCTCGGACTTGCCCTCTGCGCTGACTTTGTAGGCGCGAATATAGTTCTCTGATATGAGCCGCATGACACGCTGCTCAATTGCGGAGCTTTCATATTCCGTATCAAAGAGCAGTGCAGCACGTACGAACTTGCTCAGCAGGAATTCGTATGTCTCCCCTGCCGCAACTTCAAGCTTGTATATCTCCTTGGACTTGAAAACGAAACGATAAGCCATATCTCCCAGCGCATATGCAAGAACGCTGCCGTGGGAAACTGCAAGGAGCTCCTTGGGAAAGCTGCCCTCCATTATATCGCTGTAATTGCTTGTGAAACCGTAAGCGGCACATCTCAGCAGTACGCCCTGCACATAGATTATCCAGCGCTGGACTGCGTTCTGCTCGGGAGAGGACAAGCCTTTCTCAACTGCCTGTCCGTAATAGCTTTCCAGCTTTTCAACGGCTCGGCAGTATTCCTCTCGCTCACCGTTGTCGGCGCATTTGTTCATATATGTATTTTTCAGCTCATATACAAGTTGAGAATAGGTTATGAAGCCTTTCTTCACAGCGTCCTCTGTATCAGCAGTCTTGTAGGCGATATCGTCGGCGGCTTCAAGGATAAACGCCAGCGGGTGGCGGCAGTCAACAGCTCCCGTGGAGTTCACAATGTCCTCGAATATGTCCTTATCGGCGTAGTAATAGCCCATTTTCTTATCCTTGATGTTGCCGCTTTTTTTGTTGATACCTGTGGACGGCACGGGATACTTTATTATGGTATTGAGCAGCGGATAGGTCAGATTCATGCCGTTTTCATCAACGAGAAAATGCAGCTTTGTAAGCAGTCTCAGCGCCTGTGCATTGCCCTCAAAGTTGCAGAGGTCCCCCATCATCTGAGGTGTCAGCAGCTCATTTAGCTTTTTGCCGCCCAACTCCATTTCGGGAAGATTTCTCCTGAACCAGTCGCGGACGTAGTCCTCGCCGAAATGTCCGAAGGGCGGATTGCCGATATCGTGGACAAGCCCCGCACATTCAAGTATGCTGCATATCTTCTCAATGTCGGACTCTTCCAGTCCGCTGTCCTTCTTGAATTGCAGTATATTGCGGAATATCATCTGTCCGAGGGATTTTGCAAAGGAGGAGACCTCCAGCGAATGGGTAAGGCGTGTACGCACAAAGTCTCCCCTGTCCAGAGGGAATACCTGCGTCTTGTCCTGCAAGCGGCGGAATGAAGCGCTGCCGATTATCCTGTGATAGTCCTTTTGGAATTCGTTTCTCGGGTCTGCACTTACAGCCGATGTAGAGTAGCTTCTGCGTCTTTTTTCACAAAGAAGTGTTTTCCAGTTCATATCAAAGCTCCGTTCTTATGGGAAGTGGTTTATCTATGGTTATGCTGTCGGGAGTTACTATGCAGTCGTAGGCAAACAGCTTCACTCCCTCAGCCTGTGCAAGTCTCAGTGCGTCGCCAAAGGCTTTATGAGTAGCGTCATTTGGGCGAAGCTCAGTCATCTCTTTCATCTGAACGACGAATAGAATATATGCGCCGAAGCCCTCTTTATGCGCCCGTATCAGCTCATGGATATGCTTCACTCCCCGCTCCGTGGGAGCATCGGGAAATGAAGCGATGCCGTCGTTTTCAAGAGTTACGCCCTTAACTTCGAGAAATGAAGTCCTCTCCTCCTCATCTATGCGGAAATCAAATCTTGAAGAACCGTATGTACATTCACGGCGTATCACCGCATGCTGTGAGAAAAGCTCTCCTTTTCTCAGCCATTCCTCAACGGCAGCATTGGGGACTTGAGAATCCATATTCACAAGCAGTGGCGGCTTGCCGCTCCTGAGCTTTTCCACCGCAACAAGGTCGTATTTAGTCTTGCGGGCAGGATTGTCCGAGCCCTCAAGATATACACGGCAGCCCTCAGTGAGAAGCTCCCTGCACCTGCCCGTATTCTTGACGTGAACGGTCTCCTCATGCCCGTCAATGCGAACCTTTGCAATAAATCTGTTGGGGCGGCTGATAAACTCAGCCGCTTTTATATTCCTGTATCTCATATCATTCAATAACGTCCATGTAGTGCAGCTCCCTGTACTTTTTGGGAGTCATTCCGTTGAGCTTTCTGAAAACGCTGATAAAGGCGCTCTGTGAGGAAAATCCCAGTGCAAGTGAAATATCAAGGCATGAAAAATCCGAGTTTTTCAGCAGGTTCTCCGCTGTGGATATCTTCGCCTTTGTGACGAAGGATTTCACACTCATGCCTGTTTCCTTTGAAAAGAGCTTTGAGAGATATGACTGATTCAGCCCCACATAGTCCGCAAGGATAGTCAGGGTCAGCTCCTCGTGGAGATGCTCGTAGATGTAGTCTATGCACCTGCGCACATGGAGAGATATGACATTCTCTTTTTTGAGAACTCTCATTCGCTCAGCAAAATCGAGCTGCATTTCAACGAAAAGGTCAATTATCTTTTCGATGTCATTCATCTTGTCGGCTCTCTGTATGTATATGTCGCTGAGGGTATATGCGGTATCATGTGGCATTCCGCCCTCAACACAGAAACGGCACACAAGAGCTACCGAGGTAACGAAATGGTAGACGATATTGCGCACAGGGTCGTCGGAAAGAGTTCCCTTGCCCTGAAAGAAGTTCTTTCTCACTAATTCAAAGCGCTTCTTTACGCCCTCAACGTCCCCTGACTGGACCGTTCTGTAGTAGCTCAGCTCACTCTGAAAGGGATTCCGCGTAAAGCCGTCATTCCGCTGTATATATAGCCTGTAATTAAGGTCACGGTCGGTTTTCATAAGCTCTCCTTTCTGCTCATAATTTGCTGTGTAGTGTACATAAATTGCGATGATCCTATTATACCATATAAGCGAAGCGTTATGGTATAATTGCCCGATTGCAGGGAGCAAATCTGTGATTTGCGTATCTGCAAGGGCATTAAGATCAATTATAATGAATGCTTTGCATTCATTATACCATATAAGCGAAGCGTTATGGTATAATTGCCCGATTGCAGGGAGCAAATCTGTGATTTGCGTATCTGCAAGGGCATTAAGATCAATTATAATGAATGCTTTGCATTCATTATACCGTATAAGCGAAGCGAATATGGTATAATCGCCCGATTGCAGGGAGCAAATCTTTGATTTGCGTATCTGCAAGGGCATTAAGATCAATTATAATGAATGCTTTTGCATTCATTATACCATATAAGCGAAGCGTTATGGTATAATTGCCCGATTGCAGGGAGCAAATCTTTGATTTGCGTATCTGCAAGGGCATTAAGATCAATTATAATGAATGCACTTGCATTCATTATAACCGATTTTTGATATAAATGCAATAGATCTGATATAATTTCCGACTTAGTTTGACTATAATAAAGTCAAGAAATCACACAGACAAGTTTACAGAAGGGGGCATTCATATGGCAAAGGCAAACGACCTTACACAGGGAAAAGTCAGCTCGCTTATATTGAAATTCTACTTTCCCATGCTGCTGACAAATATGCTCCAGCAGATGTACAATATCGCTGATACAGCCATAGTCGGCAAGGGTCTCGGTGACAACGCTCTTGCAGCTGTAGGCAATATGTCATCTCTCACATTCCTTATATTCGGCTTCTCAATGGGACTTGCCAACGGCTTCTCGGTAATAACCGCACAGAGCTTCGGCGCCAAGGACTACAAAAAGCTCCGCCGCTCCGTGGCTTCATCGGCAATGCTCTGCTTTATCATAGCACTTGTACTCACTTTGCTCAGCACAGCCTTTCTGAAGCCTGTCCTCCACCTGCTCCGCACTGATGAAGCAATAATGCACGACGGTCTTGTATACGGCTACTTCATATTCGGCGGACTTATGGCTACTATCGCATATAATCTCTGCTCATGCATACTCCGCGCCCTCGGCGACAGCAAAACACCCTTTATAGCCATAATAATCTCCACTGTCGTCAACCTCTTCCTCGATACATTCTGCATATTCGTACTGAAAACAGGAGTTGAGGGAGCTGCGATAGCTACCATATTCTCACAGATAGTTTCAGCCCTGATATGCTTTATGAAGATACGCAAAATAGATGTACTCAGCATAACAAAGACGGACTTCCGCGGCAACGGCGCTCTTTACGCCGAGCTCTTCAAAAACGGTCTTCCAATGGCACTTATGAACTCCATCACAGCTGTGGGCTGCATGGTGATACAGTACTTCGTAAACGGTTTGGGAGTTGCCTATACTACCGCATATTCCGCTTGCAGCAAGTTCATCAATCTCTTTATGCAGCCCGCATGCACAGCAGGCTTCGCAATGTCTGCATTCACCAGCCAGAACTTCGGCGCACGGAGATTCGACCGCATCCGCGAGGGTCTTCACGTATGCCTTACAATAGCAACTATCGCCTATGTGGTACTGGGCTCGGCAATGGTATTCCTGCCCACATATCTGGCAAGAATAATGGTGAGCGGCTCGGAGCCCATCGCCATTGCAAAGACCTATCTGCCCATATGCGGCATATTCCTCTTCGGAGTTGACTTCCTGTTCATATTCCGCAACGGCAATCAGGGCTTCGGAAAGCCCCTTGTACCCATGATATCGGGAATTGCCGAAATGGCGCTGAGAATAGGCGTTATCGCACTGTTCATACCCGTCATAGGCTTCCGTGCTACTGCCTACGCAGAAGCCTCCGCATGGTTAGGAGCTCTTATCCTCAATGCAGCCGCATTCGAGCACACTCTCCGCAAACATACAGCAACTCCCAAAACCAAGCCTGAGAAGCTCCGCTCCGCAGCCTGATCCAAGATCGACACGCGATCTGTTCTATACACCATTCCTCTATCCTCGCTGTCTGCAGCTCCCCCCGCAGACAGCATCTTTTTTGCATTAGAACAGCCCTCCGTTTTCACGAAGGGCTGTTTCTGCTTTCTTTTGTTTTCAGCGAGCTGCCGCAGCAGCTTTATTCTGATTGTTCTTTCTGAGACTCCTCATAAGCCAGACTTGCTTCTTCACCCTGCCGTTGTATTTCTTTAAAAAACTTTTCATCAATTACAACATTGGATTCATCGTAAGCAGAGGTCGTCTCACTATCCTTTCCAAGATCAGCAAACGCTCCCTTGATATTGCCCATGTGAACGATTATCTGCTCATTCCTGCCTTCGATACTGATATTTATCGTTGGATCGCTCTGCGATGAATATAAGAAATGAGTCAGATACGGCTCATACATACGCATTGCAAGCTTCATAGTGCTGTCAGCAGGAGTTTTGAACGTGTTGGTCACCGTTGGCAAGCCAAGGTTCATGGTCTGTATCTCGTCGTCAACGAGAGCTTCATCTGCTAAAACATACGGCTCATACCAGCTAAGAGTTTTTTCGTTATCACATTCTGCCGTATTGGCAAAAAATTCTTTCTTATTAAAAACGGACTTGTTCTCCTTTGGCATGGCGTTTGAACCGTCGTAATTCAGCGATGTTTTCCACAGCTTCTTTGCTTCGGGAAGCTCATACTTCACATAGCTGTCCGACTTACTGTCGTAACAGGTCATCATCACGTCGTAGTAATACTTTTCGCTTTCATCGGATACAATATTGCGGTAGACCTTGTCTGTATCCTGATAATAGCAGTACAGCACCTGTGTATTCACTGCCATTACGCCTTTATCGTCCTTGAAGTAGCTGACAAATGAATATGAAGCAGCTGTAGCTCTGTTTCCCACCTTGTCTGTGAGCAGACTGTATTTGTCGCCCGTAAAGGCATTGCAGGCAGCCATATACGCCTCGTTATCATTGGTTTCAAGACGCATACCGCCAATACTGTCTATATCCTCATCGGTAAATTTAGCCTTTGACTCAGCAGCCGCAAGATAGTTTGCCTCGCTGTAGCTGCCTGTGTACTCCACAGCATATACCTGATTGGTAGGAACACCGTTTATCTCCCTCACGTACACACGGACATTTACTCCGTCTGTATCCTCTGCCTCAAAGGGACAGCTGTAAATGGGAGATACAAGAACATCGTCCGCAATATACTCACTGAGTGGCATATCGTAGACCTTATATGTGTTTTTCTCTGTCTCACTCTGTATTTCAGATATTATACTGCGATACCTATCGTTTGTATCTGTTCCTACATTGGACATGAACTCCTGAAAGAACACCGTCCTCGGCAGAACTCCGATACATGCAGCTGCTGCAGCTGCTACTGATACCCATTTCAGAACGGGAACAGCCCTGCGTTTGCCTGTAACATTTTCAAGGTCGCTTACTGTCAGCTCGCTGTCTGAAAAATCCTGATACTTCTCAGGAAAAGCTCTTGCGGAGATCTTTTCAAAGCAATCTACATTTGAAGAAAGCTCGGACATTTTGTCCCGGAGCTCCTTCTCGGGATCGCGCTCTCCGTTTATTCTGTTGTCTTTCACTGCAGTTCACCTGCCTTTTCCTGTAATATGGATATAGCCTTTTGATACCTTGATTTTGCTGTAGTTTCAGGACATTTCATCACCTTAGCTATCTGTTTGAACGTCAGCTCCGCGCAGCACCGCAGTATAACGGTCTGTCTTTGCTTTTCGTTCAGATTTTTCAGCAGCTGATTTATGTAAATACTGTCCTCCACAGTCTTTTCAGCCTCGCCATAGCTTTGTATGATAAAATTTGAGATCTCTCTTTTATGTCTGCGGCGAAGCTCCAATGCAACGTTGCGTGCAATAGTGAGAATAAAGCCTTTTCCGTCACCTTTTTTTGCGGAAAACTTTTTCACCTGAGTAAGCCTCACAAAAGTCTCTATGACGCAGTCCTCAGCAAGATGATAGTCCGACGTTATACTGAAGGCGACAGCAAAGACGCTGTCCTTGAACATAGTGTACAGAGTATTAAGGCTCTCCTTTGATTCACGGCAGCTTATTATGAGCTGATTCACTGTATTATCCTCATTGGATAAAGCCTGTTCCGTTGTCAGTACATTAGTAAAGATCGCTCCGTCACCTCCGCTTAGTAATTTGGTTTCGGCGTTCATTTTTCTCACTCCTTTTTGAAAGTATCAGAGACAGGGACAGCTCCCCGACTTGCAAGTTCCTCTGAAACTCCTGTGAAAGCTTTCATATATAAGTGATTTCAGACGCCGAAAAAGACGAAATAATTTCAAAAAAAATCAGAATTGTTGTTAGTATATAAAAACAATTATATTTTTTCTATAACATTGAAATTATAGCACTAATTCTAATAAAACGCAAGAAATAATGCAAAAGGTATTGACAAAGTGCTGACAATGTGGTATCATATACATATGAACAGTTGTTCATATGAGAAAGGATAGTGATCATATGGAGAAGACCTTTTCCGTACAAAATCTGGACTGCGCTCACTGCGGCGCTAAAATAGAAGAAGCTATCGGTAAGCTTGAGGGCATAGAATCGGCAGTGCTGAACTTCCCCCTCAGAAAGCTAAAAATAAGCGGCGACATTACCGACGAGCTTCTGCATAAGATAAACGATACTGCCAACTCCATTGAGGCAGGTGTGGTCATAGCTCCTTTTGAGGCTTCTCACCACAAGCATGAGCATCATGAGCATGAACATCACCATGAGCACGGTGAGGAATGCTGCTGCGGTCACGACCACGACCACTGTGACCATGAGCATGAACATTCTCATGAACACAGCCATGAGCATCATCACTCACATGAGCACTCCCATGGCGAGGAACATGAGGATCTTATGCATGAGCTGCTCCCTATTATAATAGGAGTGATAGTATTTGCAGCCGCTATCGCTGCTGAAAAGCTCCTTGACATCAAACCACTTGCTATCGTGCTTTTCGCCGCGGCATACCTTATACTCGGCGTCAACGTGCTGAAAGCCACATTCAAAAATATACGCGCCAAAAACTTCTTTGACGAAAACTTCCTTATGACTGTCGCAACTATAGGCGCTTTTGCTCTCGGCGAATACGCAGAAGCTGTTGGAGTTGTGCTGTTTTTCCGCATAGGCGAGCTATTTGAGGACTTCGCAGTAGCTCGCAGCCGCAAGGCTATAACCGACGTTGCGGAGCTCAAGGTGGAGGAAGCAGACGTACTCAGAGACGGCGAATTTGTCCGCGTACACTCAGAAGAGATAAAGATCGGCGATATACTCAGGATAAAGGCAGGCGAAAGAATAGCTGCCGACGGTATTGTTGAATCGGGCGAGTCACGTATCGACACCTCAGCAGTCAACGGCGAACCTGTTCCCCTTATCGTACAAAAAGGCGACGAGGTGCTGTCAGGCTGCATCAACCTGTCGGAAACATTCACTCTCCGCGCTACAGCAGCAGCCTCCGACTCCATGATATCCAAGATAGCTCAGGCTGTAGAGGACGCCTCCGCCACAAAGCCCAAGATAGACCGCTTTATCACACGGTTTGCCAAAGTATACACTCCCATAGTGATCGCAATAGCGCTCCTTACTGCCATTGTTCCCTCGCTTATCACGGGAGACTGGAGCAAATGGGTGTACTCAGCCCTTACATTCCTTGTAATAAGCTGTCCCTGCGCACTTGTGCTCAGTGTTCCCCTTGCCTATTTCTCAGGCATCGGCGCTGCTTCAAAACTGGGAATACTCTTCAAGGGCGGAAATGCTGTTGAAGCTCTCGGCAAAATAAAAGCCATTGCCTTCGACAAAACAGGTACTCTTACAAACGGCAGCTTCACTGTTACTGACGTAAAAAGCTACGGCAGTCTCAATAAAAAGCAGCTCCTTGCAATATGCGGAAGCTGTGAGCAGAGCTCCACACACCCTGTTGCGGAAAGTATCACAGAGTACTGCCGCAGCGAAAATATAGAAATAAGCTCTCCCGAAAAGGTGGGTGAGCTTGCAGGCAGAGGTGTATCGGCTGTAATAAACGATCAGGAGGTGCTCTGCGGCAATGAGCGCCTGATGTCGGAAAACGGAGTAAGTCTCCCAAGTGAGGAAAGGCTTGCGGGCAGTGTGGTATACATAGCTGTAAACGGCAGAGCCGAGGGCAGGATAGTGGTATCCGACACTGTGAAAAAGACCTCCGCGTCCGCAATAAAACAGCTCCGCGCAATGGGCGTGGCTACGGCTATGCTCACAGGCGACAAGGCTGAAAACGCAGAGACTATAGCAGAACAGCTTGGACTCGACTCCGTAAAGGGCGGACTGCTCCCCCATGAAAAGCTTGCAGAGCTTGAACGTATCCGCAAAGAAAACGGCGCAGTAATGTTCGTGGGCGACGGCTTCAACGACGGTCCCGTGCTTGCTGGCGCAGACGTTGGCGGAGCAATGCACAGCGGCTCCGACCTTGCTCTTGAAGCGGCAGACGCAGTATTTATGAACTCCGAGCCCGAAGCAGTAGTCAAGGCAAAGAGGATCGCCGATAAGACCTTGCGCATCTCCTATGAGAACATTATCTTTGCACTTGCAGTAAAGGCAGCAGTTCTCATTCTCGGACTTATAGGTCACCCCAATATGTGGCTGGCAGTCTTTGCAGATTCGGGAACGGCTATGCTGCTTATCCTTAATTCCGTAAGAGTCCTCAATACAAAGAAATACTGATCTCTTGCCATTATCTATATTATGGATTATAATTATAATAGATCACCGAGCTCAATTTTCGGGCTCGGTGTTTTTTTATAACAAATATGTAACGTTTTTCTGTCTCAGGCTACTAAACTACAGAAGTATTTGAAAAGTAAGAAAGGAGTGATACAGATGA
Organism: Ruminococcus flavefaciens AE3010; assembly: GCF_000526795.1. Taxonomy (NCBI): domain Bacteria; kingdom Bacillati; phylum Bacillota; class Clostridia; order Eubacteriales; family Oscillospiraceae; genus Ruminococcus; species Ruminococcus flavefaciens. Next base: position 79,650 of record NZ_JAGT01000001.1, on the reverse strand, counting down.
AAAAAGAGATCGAAGATTATTATCAGAAATATGGTCAGAAGGTTTATGCCTATCTTATAAGTTTAACCCGCGCCCCCGATATTGCTCAGGATCTTACTCAGGAAACATTTCTTCAAGCTCTGCGTTCACTCGATAAATTCAATAACAAATGCTCTGTCTGTACATGGCTCTGCCAGATAGCTAAAAATCTATGGTTCAAGGAGCTAAAACGCTGCAAGTATCACCCTTCTGCTTACTGTGAGCCTGATATGAACGCTCTTGACATAAGTATCGTACCGCCTGATGAACAGACAGAAAGCGCTGATACAAAGATGTATATACTGAAACAGATACACGAGCTTCCCGAACGCGAAAAAGAAATAATTCTTCTCAGAGCAACAGGAGCAATGACTTTTGAAGAGATAGGACAGCTTTTCGGTAAGAACGGGAGCTGGGCAAGAGTGACATATTACCGCGCAAAACAAAAGCTAAGAAAGGAGTAATATTATGAAATGTGAGATAATAAAAGACCTGCTTCCTTTGTATTGTGATAACGCACTTTCAGATGTAAGCAAGCAAGAAGTTGAAAAACATATTATCAAATGTACTGAATGCCAAAAAGTGTATGAAGATATGAAATATGATTATATAAGCCTTGATACTGCTTCAAAAAATATAGAACCCATGAAAAAAGTAAAAATAAGACTGGGGCTCAATAAATTACTGATAGCTTTGCTGCTCTTATTCATAATTTCTTTAGGCACGGTCTATGAACTTTTCTGCGCGCACCCTAAACTTGCTTCTTCTGACCAGATAACAATTGAAACAAACTTAAATATCAGAGGTGTAAAATATGTTTACCCAAGCCCTGAAAATGTTTTAGTGCTACGCTCCTATCCATTTTTTAAAAAAGAAGAAAAAGATATTACAATAGATAAGGTAAACAACTGTGTATATGTAAACGGCGAAAAACTGCTTGATGAAAAGGGCGAACCTGTTCCTGCAAGCGGTAAAGTCTTACAATGGGGATGGGTTGATGTTGCCGTCCATGTAGAAACTGCTTTCAAAACAGTAAAGGTCAAACATGATTACACAAATTGTGAAATAGCTGAATTCCGTCCATGTCTGCGATTCGGACAGGATAAGGATAATATTATTCAAAATAAAGAAAAGATCCAGCATTTTTCTTATTCCCTCGAAAAATTCGATACAGAAAAGAATATAACACTTAAAATACATTGTAAAGATAAAGATATAGTTATTAAACCTTATGATTACAGTGGACTAAAAACAGAGTAAAAGAAATGCTCCCTTTTAAGGGAGCATTTTTATCAATAGAATGTAGCCACAGGCTGCTCGGGAGCCTCTGCCTTTTCAATGCTTCTCACAAGAAGAACAGGTCCCTTTCCGCGGTAGAGCTTGTGCTTCTGAACGCTTATTTTGCCCGAAACAGTTATCCACTGCTTATTTGCAGGCTCTGCACCGTCCTCATACTGAGCAACCAGCCAGCAGTACTGTATATCCTCCACACAGCAGGTCATGATATGACGTCCCACAGCAAAAGTATTTATGGGGAACTTCTCGTTCTTGGCAGTCAGCGCCTTGAAGGTCATGGTCTTGCCGTCGTACTTAAATGGCTCCTCCATGATATCCCTGTACCACAGCGCGAAGTCCTTGTCCTCAAGGGTTATCTCGTCAGCCTCCACATCAAAGGGAAGCGGGTCCTCGATATCGTCATAAGCCACCTTACCGTCTGTATACTCGTATACTATCTCGGCACGTCTGCTTACACCTCTTACCACCTTGTGGTACTCGTTGGGGTCGGACTTAGGGTCAAAGCGGTTGAAGACCACCATTTCAGTTGCGTTGAACTTATCCACCACAAGACTGCGCATATTGGCATTGTAGTTGTTGAAGGTTGTTGCATCAACGAAGCACATTACCTGAGCGATAGTGGTCTCATCGGGCATTGCCTTGTAGAAGTCGTCCATGAGCCACATACCGTTGTACTCGACAACAACGCGCTCGGCGCCGCTGTCATTGAGTATCTTGGTGAAGTTCTCCATAGTGAACTCCGACTTATCGTCAATAACATGTGTAATTACGTTTTTCTTCGGCATGCGGGAGATATCGTACTCCTCTATACCCTCTTCGCATATAAGGAGCAGAGTTTTCTCGCCCTTGTTGAAGCGCTTGTCCTCCAATGTCTCCTGTATAAACTTGGTCTTTCCCGATTCAAGGAAGCCGAGGAACAGATATATGGGTATCAATTCATTCTGATCAGACACAGCAAATGCTCCTTTCCTCAGGCATTGAAGAGCTCTGCAATAGCTTCTTCATTTATCTTTGAGCCGATAACGCAGAGTCTGCCGATAGTGCCTGCACTTCCTGTGCGGACATCGGGCACACCGGGAACATAGTCATAGTGTATCCACTGACCGTCAGTACCTGCAACGATACCCTTTGCACGGAGTATCATACCGTACTTCTCCTCGTCGCCGAGAGCATTGAGAGCGTTGGTGATCTCCTCCTGAGTATAAGCTCTTGTAGTCTCTCTGCCCCAGCTTGTGAACACATCGTCAGCATGGTGGTGGTGATGATGTTCGTGATCGTGGTCATGGTCATGGTCATGGCAGCCGCAGGTGCAGTCGGGACCGTGGTCGTGGTGGTGTTCATGTTCATCGTGATCATGGTCGTGATGATGATGCTCATGCTCCTCATGATCATGGTCGTGATGATGATGCTCATGCTCCTCATGATCATGGTCGTGATGATGATGCTCATGATCGTGATGTGCAGCTTCTTCAAGGAGCTCCTTGAGCTCGTCATCAAGAGTGTTCTTCTGTGTCATAGCGTCAACAAGCTGCTGACCTGTGAGCTCGTCCCACTCTGTAGTAACGATAGGAGCAGCGGGATTCTTCTCGCGTAGGCTCTTTACGCACTCGTCAAGCTTGTCCTGTGAAAGGCCGCTTGTATGGCTGAGGATAAGGCAGCTTGCATAGGTTATCTGATTGTCGAAGAACTCGCCGAAGTTCTTCATGTACATCTTGTACTTCTTTGCGTCAACAACAGTTGTGAAGCCGTCAAGCTCAACGTCGTGAGCATTGATGTTCTGAACAGCGCGGATAACGTCGCTGAGCTTGCCAACGCCCGAAGGCTCGATAAGGATACGGTCGGGAGCATAGTCAGCAAGCACCTTTTCCAGAGCCTTGCCGAAGTCGCCAACGAGACTGCAGCAGATGCAGCCCGAGTTCATTTCGGTTATCTCAACGCCTGCGTCCTGTAAGAAGCCGCCGTCGATACCTATCTGACCGAACTCATTCTCGATAAGAACGAGCTTTTCGCCTTTATAGCCCTCCTGAATGAGCTTCTTTATGAGAGTGGTCTTTCCTGCGCCGAGAAAGCCCGAGAAAATAGTTATTTTTGTCATGTAAAAACACTTCTTTCTAAAAAATCGTTCAGAAATTATTATAGCACATTGACAATAATAAATCAAGTCCTATTTAGACGCAAAAACGGCTGCGGATAAACCGCAGCCGTAAGCTTTTATACAGCACATTTAGTGAAAAAATCATTGATAAGGTCGATAATCTCCTGATTAAAGCCGTTGTACAGCTCCTTGTCAATGTCGCTGTAGTACTTCTCCCATTCTTCACTTGGGATATCATTGCCGTACTTTTCTCTGAGAGCATCGGTTCTCGGAGTAAGAACGTTTTTCTTGTAATCCCTGTATTCGGGAGTGTAAAAGTAGGTGTTATGACCGTTTCTGCCCTCCTCGGTGAACACCTTGTATTCAACATTGGGATTTGTTATCTCGTCCCTGTGAGCTATAATTGCAGCACTTTCATAGCTTATGGTCTCATCGTTATCACCGTGAATAACAAGCACTGGGATATCCGACTTGTTTATGCCGTCCACTGCCGACCATGAGGAGTCCTTGCCGAACTTCATCTTATTATATGTCCACACAAAGGGATAAAGAAGAACTCCGGCCTTGCCGTACATACTGTCGCATGAGTCTGCAAGCTCCTCATAGGGCGTATTATAGCCCGACATGGTAACACAGCCCTTTATATCGTGGTCGAAATTCAGTACAGCTGCCGCCGCATAGCCTCCCCAGCTGTGACCGAGTACATATGTATCCATATTGCCAAGCTGCGGGTCGCTCTCCGCAAAATCAAAAGCAAGGTCAAGGTCTATGACTGACTGAGCAAGACCGTTTGAGCTCTCACCCTCACTGTTTCCACTGCCTGTGGCATCGTATGCGAACACACACCAGCCGCAGTCCACAAGCTTGGTCAGCAGCTTCAGATAATACTCGTGACCGCCGCCTATACCGTGAGCAAAAACGATAAGTCCCCTGTCGTTGTCGCCCCCATAGATGTAGCCTTTAAGGGTGTTTTCCCCTGAGAGGAAGCTGACCTCCTGACGAGGATAGTCGTTTTCGTAGTGGTCGTAGAAATACGTAGCCGCAAAACGCTTTTCGGGATAATCTCCCCGCCCGAAGTTCTTGTTCATCTCCACACAGGTTATGACAAACGCCGCAGCTATGGATATAACGATAAACAGAACAATTGCAGCAAGTATCTTCCGCTTTTTACTCTTTGTTTTCCTCATATTTACTCCCCCTAAGTAAACAGGAACAGTTATTATGAAACGGCTGCCGCAACTGCGGCAGCCGCTGTTATTACTTATTCAACATTTCCTACAGACGAGATTACCTCAGCAAGAAGATTTGCAGGAAGCTGCTCATATCTTACGAAATCCAGAGTAAAGCTGCCCATGCCTCTTGTGGTCTGACGGAGATACATTGCGAAGTCGTGCATCTCACGCATAGGCACCTCTGCCTGTATCAGTGTGATACCGCTGCCAACAGGCTCCATGCCGAGAACTCTGCCTCTGCGCTTGTTGAGCTCGCCCATTATATCACCTGTGTTATCGTCGGGAGCTGTTACCTTGAGGTCGCCGATAGGCTCCAGCATAACGGGGTCAGCCTGTCTCAGACCTTCCTTGTATGCAATTGAAGCGGCAGTCTTGAATGCCATTTCCGACGAGTCAACAGGGTGGTAAGAACCGTCCACCAGTATAGCTTTAAGTCCCACAACGGGGCAGCCTGCAAGAACACCCTTCTTAACGCTCTCTTCAAGTCCCTTCTGTACTGCAGGGAAGTAGTTCTTCGGAACAGCGCCGCCGAATATCTTCTCCTCGAATACAAGTGTATCGCTTACACATGGCTCGAACTCTATCCAAACGTCACCGAACTGACCGTGACCGCCCGACTGCTTCTTATGACGTCCCTGGACCTTTACCTTCTTGCGGATAGTCTCCTTGTAAGCTATCTTGGGAACTGTAAGGTTTACCTCAACGCCGAACTTTGTCTTGAGCTTGGCAGCTGCAACTTCGATGTGCTGCTCGCCGAGACCGCTGAGTATCTGCTCCTTTGTAGTCTCGTCCTGCTCGTATGTGAGAGTAGGATCCTCTTCGATAAGACGCTGCATGCTTGTGGAAATCTTAGCCTCGTCGCCCTGTGCCTTAGCCTTTACAGCCATTGAGTAGCAGGGTCTCGGGAATTCCATTTTGCCGAACTCGACGATCCTTGAAGAATCTGCGATAGTATCTCCCGTATTGGCAGAGATCTTGGAAGCTACAACGATATCGCCTGCATAAGCAGCAGGTACTTCTGTCTGCTTCTTGCCGCAGAGCGAATAGAGCTTGCCTATCTTTTCTGCGCTGCCTGTAGTGGAGTTCATAACATCACTGTTGGCAGAAAGCATGCCTGACATAACTCTTATAAATGACATCTTGCCTACGAATGGGTCGGCAACTGTCTTGAAAACAAAGGCTGAAAGCGGATCGTTAACGTCGCACTTTACCTCCACAACGTCCTGTGTGGGAGTGTAAGCTTCTGCTGCGAACACCTCGTTTGGTGACGGGAGAAGAAGCTCGATCTCCTTAAGGAGCATATCAATACCGCCAAGATCAGCAGCAGATGTGCAGACTACAGGAGTGATGATACCTCTGTTCATACCGTCGTGGATACCGTCGATAAGCTCCTTCTGAGTGAAAGCTTCTCCCTCGAAGAACTTCTCCATAAGCTCCTCGGAAGTCTCTGCAACAGCCTCTGAAACGGCTGCAACAAGACCCTCGATACGGTACTCGAACTTTTCGGATATCTCGGCTGTAGGCATCTCTGTCTCAACAGCGTTGCCCTTGCCGTCATATTTATAGCACTTCATCTCAATGAGATTAACGTACTCCACTATCTGACCGTTACTTACAACAGGTACGACTACAGGGCAAACTGTAGGACCGAAAACAGTCTTGAGCTCTGTGAGCACGTTGAAGAAATTAGCGTCCTTGTCGTCTATCTTGGTAACGACGAACATCTTTGACTTCCCCTGCTTTACAGCCTCCTCGTAAGCCTTTCTTGCGCCGACCTTAACGCCGGACTTGGCGGAAACGGTTATCATAACAGTATCGGAAGCTCTGATACCCTCGATCATCTCGGCTGCAAAGTCGAACAGACCGGGTGTATCGAGCAGATTAACTTTAAGATCGTTATATTCAAAGGCAGCAAGAGATGTTCCTATCGAAATCTGTCTCTTGATCTCCTCAGGATCGTAATCGCAAACTGTTGTGCCGTCAGCAGTCTTTCCAAGACGGTCGGAAGCTCCTGCCTTATAGAGTATCGCTTCTGCAAGAGAAGTTTTTCCCGAGCCGTTATGGCCTGCAAATGCTATGTTTTTCACCTTGTTTACATCGTATTCTTTCATGACAAAGTTTCTCCTCTTAATTGGTTTATCCGTCTGATATTCACGGCATACAAATATTATAATTCATTAATAAAAAAATTGCAATACTAACATAAAATTTTCTACATTTTATAATATGCGTTCAACTGTTTGTTGTGTATTATCCACAAAAAGGTCTTCTCCGCATTTACTAATTAGCCTTACTTTTCCCAATGCGCAGAAAACGCCGAAGTATACTGCTCCCCAGACAAGTCCGAAAAACAGCATAACATGGAGCTTTCTCAGATCGAGCCCTGCAAGACGAGTAACGGCCTCTCCAGCTGACATCGACGCAAACGCCAGTATTACGGGCAAAATCAATGTTCCACAAAGTGCCCGCCGAGCTTTGGCAGCTTTTGTTACCTTTAAGAAACGCATACTGTTTCCAAAGATGTTGCTTGCATAGTAAGAGACAACAATGCCGTAAAAGCCGATTTTCGGCACAAGGATAAGAACTGCGGCTATCCTTATGACATACTCCGCAAGATAATTCGCCGACGAAAAGCTTTGAAGCCCAAGTCCTTTGATTATGGCTTCAAGGACTATCTCCATATAGATAAACGGTACAACGGGAGCAATAATGGTTATCATGGTGCCTGCAAGCTCACCGCCGCCGAGAAGCTCCCCTATCTGACTGCCGAAGCGCATGAGCACAGCCGCTGCAAAGACCGAGAACATCAGCGTCCACGCCTTAATGCGCTCCGTGAAGCCTTTTATGCGAGTGATGTTGTCCGCGGCCTTTGCACGGGCTGTCTCACTGACTATTATGCCCGACATGGAGCATAATACCACCGACGGAAAGAAAAGCGCAGGTATGACTATTGCCTCAAAAACTCCGAATTTTCCAAGGGCGTCCCCTGCCGAGTCTCCGAACTGCCGCAGACATATGGGTATAAGCGCATCATTTGTACTGCTCAGCACAGCCGTAAGTACACTGCCGCCCATTATGGGAAAGGAAAAAGCGGCATACTGCCGAAAGCTCAGGGAGCATTTCCCTGTACCCTTTGTCCTTAGCTTTATGTAAGCTGCTGCCAGTAAGCAGAGGGACATTGTATTGCCTGCGATAATGCCGCCTATCATTATACCGCAGACTATATCCTCTGTATAGCTCCCGACAGCGCAAGTAGCAGCAACGATAACTCCGCATCTGGTGATGAATTCGGCTATATCACCTGCTGCCGTTACTCCAGCCCTTCGCGCCGCATTGAAGTAGCCTTTCAGGCAAGCGGACACAGCTCCTGTCACCAGTGCAAGGGGCATGAGACGCAGGGCTGCGGTCATATGGGCGCCGCTGAAAAAACGGCGGCTGATAGGCTCCGCAAGAATTATCACACCTGCTGATACAACGGAGCTCAGCAGCAGGCAGAGCTTCACAGCGTAGCCGAGTATTCGGTTTGGGTCGCCGCAGGGCTTGCCAAGCTCCTCGGACACGAGACGGCTTGTGCAGAGAAAGGCGTTGCCGTTGGAGAGTATCCCCGCCAGTCCGAGGAAAGAGCCCATAAGGCTCAGTATGCCAATTGCAGATGTGCCAAGCTGTCTGGTTATGAATACATTGAGCAGAAGTGCTGCACAGTCGAGAAATAGCTGCATTACTGTGAGCAGCAGCGTATCACGGACTACCTTACTTTTTATCATCATAGTTCCTCCGAGGTTTTTTCTACATTTTATGGGGAGAAAGCTATGAAAATGACAAAACGGACAGCATAAGCTGTCCGTCAGTTCATAATATCATCTCTTTTTATATAGCAGCAATTCAGGCTCTGCGCCGTCTTTTCCGTAAGAGGATACCAGCAGAAAGTCCGCATTGGCAAGTATACCTATACAGCGGTCATCGCCCACCTCAAACTGATTTCCCAGATAAGTCCCGTTGTCGTCAAGAAGCTTCACAAGACTGCCGTTTGGCATGGGGTAAGCAATATTTACATATGCTCCCACAAGAGCATTAAGCTTTTCCACCTTTGGCATGCCCTTGATATTCAGCTCGTTGAACTCGTCTATGAGCTGCTTTTTGAACCTCTCAAACTCACCGCCGTCCTCCAGCTCCTTGTGATTCTTCCAGTAGCTGAGCTTGGGCAGCATATCCTTCATGTATTCGCGTGCCTGCTCCTCTGTGAAGCCCTGACCTGCCATGTGCTTTACACATACATCAATGAGGTCGTCCATATTATGATAGGTGTACTGACCGTCCGCGTAGCACCATTTGCAGTAGTCCTCGTTGAATGAGCCGTCCTTTTCCCTGCTTATCAGTGCGCTCTCAAGGGGCATTCCGCAGCACTGGCATACAAGCTTTCTCGGTGAGCCTAAAAGCTCGTTGATAGAAACATCAAAGAGCTGTGACAGAAGCTTCAGTGTTTCTGTGTTGGGGATAGTTTCGCCCGTTTCCCAGCGCGAAACAGCCTGACGGGTCACAAAGACCTTTTCGGCAAGCTCTTCCTGTGACATTTCGTGTTTATTTCTCAGTTCAAGTATTACATTTTTGGTTTCCATAATTATCACCTCTGATGCTATTATATCATATCTGCCGTCAAAATCAAGCAACTGTCTGTTGCCTTTTTTAGCCGTTAGCTTGTAGGGGCGGTGACTCCCTGTAGTACAGGGTTACTCCCTACAGTGTAGGGAGATGTCAGCATAGCTGACAGAGGGTCATCGCTCCTGTTAGGAGATGTCAGCGAAGCTGACAGAGGGTCGCGGCTCCTGTTGGGAGTTTCGCCGCCCGTCAATACCTGTAAAACCACAAATGACCGACTGCAGGGAACGCCGCCCTCGGCGTTCCTTTTTTGTAGGGGCGGATAATTATCCGCCCCTACATCATTTTTTAAGCAGTCTGTCAAGCATGACCTGTCTGCATTCCTTTTCGAGAGTATCATCAAGTGCTTCAAGAGCGATATATTCGCTCTCTCCCCTGTTTATGCAGTACTCTATCATGTAGTCCGATATCTCGGGATTCTTCGAGAGGCATGGACCGTGGAGATAAGTTGCTATCACGTTCTTTTCGCAGTAGCCCTCAGCCTCGCTCTTGGAGCAGTTTCCGTTTCCGTAAAGTACCTTGCCGAAAGGAGTTTTTACGCCCTGAGTCTGACCGCCGTGGTTTTCAAAGCCAACGACTTTAACAGGCTTGCCCGTGATATTTGTCTCGATAACGATATTGCCTATACAGCGCTTTCTGCGGCTGTTGGGAGCTACTGTGAAGTAGTCGAAAAGTCCAAGTCCCTTTATGTCGTTGCCGTCCGCATCACGGTAGTACTTTCCCATGAGCTGATAGCCGCCGCAGATAAGGAACAGAAATGTGCCGTTCTTGTATGCCTTTACAATACCGTCCCTGCATTTCAGCAGGTCTGCTGAGATATGCTGCTGTTCAAGGTCGGCTCCTCCGCCGATATATATGAGGTCGTAGGAGCTGAAATCAGGCATTTCCGAGTCTATTGAATACTTGTCTATCTGACAGTCGATACCCCGCTTTTTGCAGCGAAAGGACATTACCTCCATATTACCGCTGTCGCCGTAAAGGTCAAGCATATCGGCATACATATGAAGAATCTTTATAGTTTTCATTTGTTACCTCCATGCTTTGCGATATAGCGCTTCAGGGCGCTTCTTGTGGGCTGAACTGCCGTATAGTTTGCGATGATGAACTTTCGTCCCTGAGTGCTTGCCAGCTCCTCAACAGCCTTGTCGAGGTCGGGGCGCACGACTATCTTGGCAGGGTCATAGCCTGCGGTCTTTATACGGACAGCGATATCATAAGCTCTTGTACCCGAGGTCACAACTCTCGTAACACGCTCGAATATGCTGAAATTGATATCGTATATCCACGATACGTCAAGTCCGTCTGCAATGTTGTCGTTGAGCACGAAAAGGAGCTCCTTTTCGCCCTGCATCTCGTTCATAACACGGAGGGTCATATTGGCGCCCACCGGGTTCTTGGCAAGATTAAGAGTTGCCTTATTGCCGCTGAGCATGAAGTTCTCCATGCGTCCGTTCTTGACGGTATAGCTGTTGATAACTCCGTCGGTTATCTTCTGGTCGATGCTGTAGAGCTTCGCTGCTGCCGCAACAGCCGTCATATTGTAAACGTTGTAGATACTGTTGAGCTTGGGTGAATAGGTATGCCCGTCAGCTGTGAACACAGGCTTTTCAAGGTCGATATCCTTGGCAGTGATATAGGGCTCATAGTCGCCGAAGCCGCACTTCTTACAGATGAACTTTCCGATGTGGGAGTACTGATAGTAGTCGTATTCAAGAGCTTCTCCGCAGAATGGACAGAAGCGTCCCTCGGAAGCCTCGAATATCTTCTTCGTGGCAAAAGCGTATGGCTCTGCGTGGAAGTACTTCACGTTCTTGTTATTTGGATTTGCCCTGCCGAGACGTGCTGTATTTGGGTCGTCGCCGTTGAGGATAAGATTGCCCTCAAAGGTCTTGCAGAAGCCGTTTATCTTCTGGATAAGAGTTTCCATTTCGCCGTTTCTGTCAAGCTGGTCGCGGAAGAAGTTCAGCACCACAAGGGTATCAAGCTTCAGCTGAGAATACACCACTGGTACGTGGGACTCGTCGGTCTCCAGTATCAGCATGTCAGCCTTTACCTTTCCCGACATATCACAGTATTTCAGCAGCATGGAGCATATACCCGTATCGAGATTGTTGCCCTCGTGGTTAATGATTATCTTCTTGCCGCTGCGCTCAAAGAGCTGAGCTATACAGTTTGTAACGGAGGTCTTTCCGTTAGTGCCCGTAACAGCTATTATTGGGCAGTCCACCTTGAACATGGACACCGCCTTTTGGCGGGAAAGGTGCCACAGTATGATACCGGGCAGATTTCCCGCATTACGGTGCATAAGCTGCAAAAGCTTAACTATTATCTTTCCAATTAATATCAAAAGTCTTTTCAATTTGATTCTCCATTGATTCAGTTTCCTGTGTAGGACACTCTTCCGTCCTCGGAAAAGCCTACCCAGCCGCGGTTCTTAGCCGCCTTTATACCAAGAGCGACGGAGGTCTCGAGAGTTGCCGTCATTCTTGTAAATCCGAAGAGATGTGCCACCTCGCGGAGGAGGTCATCACGGGACATTGCCACCTGACGTGACATTATCTCCTTAATGCCGACTGCTATCTCCTCAGGCGCAACATCGTCGATATCGCGCTTTTCGTCGTTCTTATACACTGTCCTGCACTTGTCGTACTCCTCAGGTATCTGTGAGCTGAGCCATACGTACTCGTTCTCTCCTGCCTTAGTTACCTTTGCTTCCGATTTCTCAAATGCAGTATCGAACAGAGCCTTCATGTTAGCTCCCGGACGTGATATGCCCCAGCATGAGAATGTCTTTTTCGCAAGTGCCTTCATGTTCATGGGAGCTTCCGCCGCAAGTATATCATTGATGCACTTGGTTATCTTTGCAGTGCTTGCTTCGCTGAAGCTCTCGGAAGTGCCAAGCGCCTTTATCTTGAAGGACTTGAACTCGTCGAAGCTCTCGTCAAAGCTTTCAGCTTTTTCGGTCTCGAATACCAGCTCCTGCTTCTTCTTTTCCTCAGCCTTGGGAGCTGCTTCAGGATCGCGGTAGCGCTCCAAAGCCGCGTCTATTTCAGCCTTTATCTTGCCCAGTACCTTGTCCTTATTGTCGAGCCAGTCGATGATATAAACGCTCATGACGTTCCAGCCCAGACCTCTCAGCACGCTTGGCTGAGAAAGAGTTCTGTCGCTTGCGGTACCGTTGTGGAAATTGGCCTCGCTGCCGCAGTTTATGCCCATGATATAGCTGTCAGGCTTGTCGGGATTTACTACTGCAACATCTATCTTGTAGTCGGAGCAGCCCACGCTGCACTTGCAGTCGTAGCCCAGCTTTTTCAGCTCCTCAGCCACAACTGTCTCAAAGCCGTCATTACTGCTCTTTGAGCCGGCTCTTACGGGAAGAGCGCTCCTGCCCTTTGCAGCAAATTCAAGGAAGCCCTTGAGTCCCTCAATGCCGTCGGAGCGTGTGCGGGACAGGTCTATCATGTCGGGAGTGATGACAGAGAATACTATCATCTGACACTTTGAACGTGAAATAGCAACGTTAAGACGTCTCCAGCCGCCGTCACGGTTGAGAGGACCGAAGTTCATTGATACCTTGCCGTCCTTGTCGGGACCGTAGCCGATCGAGAACATGATAACGTCACGCTCATCGCCCTGTACGTTTTCAAGGTTCTTGATGAGTATGGGCTCATACATCTCGTTTGCGTATTCTTCAAGCTTAGGATCGTCGCGGTAGGCGTCCATGAGCAGATCATCGATAAGGTTCTGCTGGGGCAGACTGAACGTAACAACACCGATACTGAGCTTTCTCAGCTTTTCGTCTCTCAGTCTGCGGCATATCTCTTCAACTACAGCCTGTGCCTCTGCCTTGTTGGTACGTGTGGAGCTCTTGTCATAGTAGCCCTCTACGTGTACCCAGCTTACCTCCGATACCTGATCGTCAGGCGACGGGAAGGTGTAGAGCTTGTTCTCGTAGTACTTGGAGTTGCTGTACGCTATAAGGCTCTCATGGCGTGAACGGTAATGCCAGAGCAGATGCTTCTGAGGCATTGAAAGTGCCAGACAGTCGTCAAGTACGCTTTCCAGATCTTCCTTTTCGTAGTTCTCCTCGTCCACCTGATTTGAAGCAAAGAAGCTTGTAGGCGGAAGCTGTTTCGGGTCACCTACGACGATAACGTTCTCACCTCTTGCGATAGCTCCAACAGCCTCACAGGTTGGTAGCTGTGAAGCCTCATCGAAGATAACAAGGTCGAACTTAGGGTAAGACGGGTCTATATACTGTGCCACGGAAATAGGGCTCATGAGCATTACGGGACACATTCTGCGGAGCAGATTTGGTATGCTGTCGAAAAGCTTGCGTATGGACATCATTCTGCCGCCCGACTTGATAGCCTTTTGCAGTATGCCTATCTCAGAGCTGTTTGCAGAGCTGCCCGGTGTTGGTATCTTAGCCGAAAGATCGGCTGCAAGCTCCTTGATGGACAGTGTGGAGAAGTTATCGAGGACTTCGCCGAATTTTCTGATAGTATCCTCAAAGAGAGTGCCCTGGAACTTTGAAAGCACGGTATTTCGTGAAATTGTGCTTGTGACCATAGCCTTGCTGATATCGCAGTCGAATGCGCCTATAAGCTGCTCATTTGGCACCTCGCCGTTCATGTAGGCGTCGGCAACATTGCCGATACCCAGTTCCCTTAGCCTGTTGCAGATAGTGACGATACCCGTCCACTCTTTCAGCTGAGGAAGTGATTCGATAACGGCGTCGGCTTTCTGCTGAGCGTCACTGCCCCAGCTCTCGCCTGTTATGAGCTTGTCCGTATTTATGCCAAAGCTGCTGCGGAGCTGAGAAGCAACACTTTCAAGAGCCGAATAGTCTGCGACTACCTTTGAGGTATCGCCGTTTACGCCTGTGGTAAGGCTCTCGCAGAGCTTCTGCTTTATTTCGGGGGAGAATGTGGAAGAGGCCACCTTTTCACCAAGCTCCGATGAACGTGCAACGCAGCTCTCAACTGCGTTCCAGTCGGTGTTCTCATCAAGCTTCAAAGTACCGAAGTACTTCACAAGCTCGGGCTGTGCAGACGCCACCTGATTTTTCAGAGCGTTGAATTGATTTATCTTGTCGTAATACTGAGTGATATTTTCCTTTGTTACAGTTGAAGCTGATTTTGCGTGAGCTGCAAGCTCCTTAACAAGCTTCTTGCTGCCCATGCTCTTTGCAAGGAACCACTTGCCCTGGGCTGTTTTCCAGCGCACAAGAGCGTCGGAAGCATTATATGTCAGCACTGAGGGCTCAAACTGTGAGAGCAGATCGTTCTTGACGCCCATGAGCTCCTTGCCTATGCCGATAAGTCCCTGTGCAGGCTCCTTGAAGCCGTTCCAGCGGCTGTCAGCAATAATATCGGGGAGAAGCTGCTCGCCCTTTGCCGAAGCAGTCATTATCTCCGCAGCAAGCTTGCACTCCTCAAATGTCATATCACTGCTGCCTGTGAACGCCGCAAGCTGAGGGGTATCGCTCTGTGCAGCCGTGAGTGCTGTTTTGAGCTCACGGAGCTTCGCTTCCATAGCCCCCCTTGTCTCGGGAGTGCACTCTGTCAGCTCGCACACTCCGAGAGCCGTGGTAGTAACATCGCCGAACTCACGTCCCGCAGCCACAAGGCTTTCCAGAGTCTCACGCCATGTTGAATAAGAGGTATCGCTCATGGCGTCAAGCTGCTCATTGGTAAATGTGAACTTGCCGCCGAAACTGCTGTTTTTCTCGTATCTTACAGCTGCGTCGTACATTGAGCAGCCGAAATTGCGCTTCTTGTATATCTCCTCCATAGTGCCGTTGAGCTCTTTGCGCATTTCCGCTATCTTGTCAGCCTGAGCCTTGTACTCCGCAGGCTTCTTGATTCGTCCAACGTTGAGAGTTTCCTCAAGCTGATTGAGCACAGCACGCTTCTGCGCCTTGTTGGAATGTAGCTCTATGCAGAACGGTCCGAGACCGACCTTGTTCAGACGCTTTTCAACAACGGAGAGAGCTGCCATTTTCTCGGCAACGAACAGCACCGATTTGCCCTGATACAGAGCACTTGCTATCATATTTGTGATAGTCTGGGACTTACCGCTTCCGGGAGGTCCGTGAAGCACGAAGCTCTTGCCCTGTGAAGCCGCATATACC
Source organism: Ruminococcus flavefaciens AE3010 (assembly GCF_000526795.1). NCBI lineage: Bacteria > Bacillati > Bacillota > Clostridia > Eubacteriales > Oscillospiraceae > Ruminococcus > Ruminococcus flavefaciens. The sequence continues at coordinate 64,217 of NZ_JAGT01000001.1, read as the reverse complement.
GCCGCAAGCTGTGACGAATCGGCACTCAGCGGTACTACCAGATCGGTGGGAGCAACGTTATTGTCAAGGTCAAGGGGCGATATGTACAGGTCGTCCCCCTCCCACTCGGTCTTGCCTGAGATAAGGCTTGCAACTACCTTGTTCTTTGCAAGCTCGTCCGCACGGTTGCGGATATCGTTCCACATGATGAAGCGGTTGAATGAGAACTGTCCGATAAAGGCATAGTCAACTATATCCCAGCGAGGCTGAGAGAGTATACCCTGACGCACTGTATTGAAAATTAGCTGGAGGTCAACACCGTTTTCGTCCTCGGGAACAGGATCAAGTCCCTTTATATCAATGCCGAACATCTGGCGGATATGCTCCAGCATGGTGATGTTCATCTGTGTATCCTCGTCGCGCATACGGATAATGTAGGACTTCTCCTGCACCTTGCGGATAATATCTATAGGAATGAGGACAAGAGGCGCATAACGGGCCTTATCGCTCTTTTCGGTCTCGAACCATTTCAGGAAGCCAAGTGCCAGATAAATAGTGTTCACGCCGTTTTCCTCAATGCTCACCTTTGCCTGTCTGTGAAGCTTCTTCATTATCTTTTCAAGGTCGGCTTCTTTCATAAAGGTGCGCAGACGGTGACTCTTGAACTCAGACTCGGAAATAGTTGTGATAAGGTCGCGGTCGTTTTCGATCTCGTATATCTTGCTGTCGGACATCTGGAGGGTAATATCGTTGGGCATAGGCATTACCTTGAAGTCCTCGCCCTTGGATATCTCGTCCTCAAGAACTCCCAGGTCGCTGACCATGAGCTGAACGCTCATAGCTGTTGCACGGAAGTTCAGCAGGCTGTTGCGCAGACTGAGATCAAGGAGCTTTCTCTCCCACATCACCTGCTTGGTGACCTCTCTGCCCTCGGCATTGGGTATGCCCTGCTGAGCTATCTCGTTGGGAGCTGAGGTTATCTCCGACTTCTTCCTTGCGCCGTAGTCCACAGCCTTGAATGTGCCGTCCTCGTAAACCCTTGACGGTACGGGACGTATGCCGCTTGAACGTGTACGGCTTATATCTATGGCAAAATAGAATTTGCTCTCATCATCGAGTGCTGATGCAGCATGCTTTTCTGCGCTGTCAAAATCTGTATTCTTGCCTGCTGTGAAGTCGGTGCACTCCACAAGGCTTATGGCGTCGATACCGTGAGCAGCTCTCTTTGTAACAGCTGACATATCGTATTGCAGACAGTCCGAGAAGGTCTCGTTTTCAAGCCAGCAGCCCGCAAATGCGTGTCCCTGTCTCATAATGATCATAGGATTGAGACCTGCGGCTTCAAGGCATGAGCAGTACAGCACAGCAAGATCAAGGCAGGTGCCCTGCTTTGACTCCGGAACTGCATCGGGCATACGTATGCGCTGAGCCTGTTCAAAGCTTGCAGGAGGCATTGCGTATGCGATGTTCTGCTCCTGTAAGGCAGCATATATTGCGCCCATCTGCTGCTTTACGATATTGGGGTTCTTAGACTGATAGCCAGTAAATGACGGATCTCCGCACCACTTTTGCAGGTACTTTCCTGCCGCGGCAACTATCTCCTGCACCTTCGGGTGATTTGGCGACACAAAGGCTGCCACTGTCTCAGGCATGAAGTTTATACCCGACCACTGGTCATAGGCAAGAAGCTCTATGGAGCGTGTTTCCTCGGCAATAACATCTTCTCCCTGCAAAGCCTCTATAGTAACGCTTCCCACAAGCTTCTCGGTAAGACTGAAAAGATAGTCGGCAAGCATGATTATATTTATGGGAGATATCTCCACAGGCTGTGACGGTTTAAGATCAACAGGCACCGACTCAAAGGTCTTGGCAAACTCGGGCTCAAACCTTATCCTGAGCCTTACGCTTGTAAGCTCCTCATCGGTATTGTTGGTCATAACCATATTTCTGAAAACAGGCACATAGTTCTGCTGCATTGCAAAATTGATCTGAGCGGTCATATTGCCGCTGAAAGTGATCTTGTTCTCCATACGCTCCTCCATTCTGCCTAAGGCGAGATATTATACATAATATAATGATACCACATTCAGCGGGATTTTACAATATTTAAAGCAAAAAAAATCAACAAAAAAGCTGCCCGAAGGCAGCTTTAATATTATTTTACTGTCAGCTCAATATTATGTCCGCCGTTTTCGCTGAAGCTTCTGCCGTCAGCCGAGAATACGCCGTCAAAGTCTATGAACTTCTTCTCATCGGGCTCTACCATCCACTCGTCGCCCTTGAAGCTTACTGTTACCCTGCCGTCGGGAGCGATATTGGTGACCTGACCCTTGCTGATGAAGCTGCACTTTTTGCCCTCCTGAGGCTCATACTCGAATATAGCCTGTATGTCGCCGTGAGTGCCGATATCCTCAACAGTAAAGCTGATATTGCTGTCTCCGCTGTCGGGGGTATATGTGCCCTTATACTCATTGGTGAGGAAGTCAAGGTCAGCACCTGCGGACTTTTTAAGGTCTATCTCATATGCGTCTGAGGTCAGAGTGCCATTTTTGACGTCAAAGATGCCTGTAAAATCGATAATATGATATGTATCAGGGTGCTTCTCCCACTGTGAGCCTGTGAAATCGACCTCGATAATGTCCTTTTTCTCGGACTTCTTTACTGTTCCCTCCATGAGATAGCTTCCCGTGGGAACACCCGGATTTGCAGGATCCTCGTGGAACGAGAACAGCGCCTGAATCTTTCCGTCATCATCTGTTCCGAACACGGAGAGATCAAGAGCGGTAAGTCCCTGATTTGCAACATATGTACCCGAATATGTATTCACCAGCTCGGGATACTCCTTCTTTGCAGCAGTAGTCGCTGCTGTAGTTGGCTGAGTTGTGGTCGTTGTGGTGGATTCTGTAGTCGTTTCGGTGGTTGCATCAAAGGGTATATAATCATCGGTATTGTTATCGGTGCAGGCAGCTGTAAAGGCAAGTCCCATAGCCGCCGCAAAAATAACAGCCGAAACAGTCTTTTTTATCATGGCGGCTCACCTCACTGCTTATGAACTATAACTCCGCCTGTTTTGTAAATGCTGTCCGAGGGTATAACTCCTCTTACGCAGCTTGTGGGGTAGATATTGGAATTTCTGCCAATAACGGTACCGGGGTTGAGTACGCTGTTGCAGCCTACCTCAACGCAGTCGCCCAGCATAGCGCCTATCTTCTTGATGCCTGTCTCAATGCGCTCATCGCCCGACTTTACGACTACATTGGTTTTGTCGGACTTTACATTGGAAGTGATAGAGCCTGCGCCCATGTGAGACTTGTAGCCAAGGATACTGTCGCCCACATAGTTATAGTGTGGTGTCTGCACGTTGTCGAAAAGGATAACGTTTTTCAGCTCCACGGAGTTGCCCACAACGCAGTTCTCACCTACCAGAGCACTGCCTCTGATGAATGCACCGTGACGAACCTCTGTATTTGCTCCGATAATGCAGGGAGCTCCGAGATATGCTGTTGAGAATACCTTTGCAGTCTTGTGTACCCACACGTTTTCAGAGGGATTGTCATACTCGTCCGCACTGAGAGTCTTTCCCAGTGTGATTATAAACTCGCTGATACCCTTGAGAGCTTCCCACGGATATGTGAACTTGCCGAGGTAATCCTTTGCAGCTGTATGAGAAAGGTCATAAAGCTCGTTTATCTTTACATTTTCCATTTTATCAGTCTCCTGTTTCACATTAAATTACAGATATAATAATTATACTCTTATGCGCTGTAAATGTCAATATCACATATACTTTTTCTGACAGTTTTTCATTTGCGCTTTACAATCATGGAAAAATATGGTAAAATATAAGTGTGCCTTTCTGAGGCACATTTACTGTGAAACACCGCGTCAAACAGGAAGTGTTGACTATGAAACATAAAATAATCGGTCTGCTGAAAAGTCCTGTGCCAGGTATGCTGATATTTCTGTCGGCAATTCTCACCTTTTCGCTAACCTCTTCTTTCGGTCAGAACGGTGACTCCGAAACGGCAGGCAAATTTGCTGTTGCCGCCGTCAGCGCTGCTGTCGAAATGGTAAACGATGAGCTGACCACCTGCCCCGTGACTACCCGCACTGCGACTACAACTGCCACGACCGTTACCACAACCGCTGCAACTACTACTTCACCCTATGAGGTCATACAGCCTGACCGCTATGCAGGCACTTCTCCCAACAGCGCTTTCTATCAGGACAGGCTTGCTGTTGCGGGAGACTCCCTTGCGCTTGGCTTCTGCTATTACGGCTTCGTCCCGAAAATGCACAGCATCGCAGGCGATTCCGTATCCATGTGGAATCTGGATTATTTCACCTTTGACCACGGAAACGGCGAGCTGGGCATGGTGGACTCCATAGAGGAAATTCGTCCGAGACTGCTTTATATCTCGGTGGGAATGAACGATGTGAACCTGAATTATCCCGATCCCTATGTGGAGCGCTACCGCGAAGTCATCAATGAGATAATAAAGCGTATGCCCGATATAAATATCGTTGTTGCGGGAATAACCCCTGTGTGCTCATACTGTAAGATCGTAAAAAACAATATTATCCGCGAGTACAATGCTGCTCTTGAAAAAATGGTCAAGGATATGGACTCCCCGCAGGTAGTCTACTTTGACACATATTCGGTGGTCTGCGATAAGGACCTTGATCTCCGCGAGGACTATACCTCCGGTGACGGCATGCACATCTATATTCCGTGCTACAATGACATACTAACCGCGCTGTTCGATTTCCTTGATACAACGGATTTCAAAAAGCGTCTTGGAGGATAAAACAAAGCCTGAGAGTTGATACTCTCAGGCTTTTTATCATGTATTCTTGTCTACCTCGTGGAACTTCTTGAGGTTGCCGATCTTCTCGTTTCTCTCGCCGAGTACTTTCTCAACGTCAGACCAGTCAAGTCCCTGATTTGCGCAGAGCACCATTACGTGATAGAGCAGGTCGTTGATCTCGTTCATTAGCTCGTCGTTGTCACCGTTCTTTGCAGCGATAACTGTCTCGGTAGCTTCCTCGCCCACCTTTTTGCAGATCTTGTCAACGCCCTTTTCAAAAAGATAGCAGGTGTAGGAATTCTCAGCAGCAGTACCGTTCTCGAACTGCTTCTTCCTCTCCTTGATGACCTCAAATATTTCCTGATATACTGTCATTATTCATTCTCCTCATTATTATATATTTCGTTGAAAAAGCAGCTGTAGCTTCCTGTGTGACAGGCAACTCCCGTCTGCTCAACATTTACAAGCAGTGTGTCATTGTCGCAGTCTCCGTATATGGATACCACCTTCTGTAAGTGTCCCGAAGTAGCCCCCTTGTTCCAGTACTCCTGACGGGAACGGCTCCAGAACCATGTATAGCCTGTTTCCAGAGTCTTTTTCAGGCTCTCCTTGTTCATATAGGCAAGCATAAGAACTGTTTTCGTGTTGACCTCGTAGCAGATCGCAGGGATAAGCTCTCCCTTTACGAAGAATTTGTCAAGGTCGTTAATGTCTATCTTTATCATATTTACTCCTTTTCCACAGGCTTTCCGTCTTTATCGAATTTACTTTTAAGTCCCATAATGGTCGTTGTTGCCGAGCAGCTCATTATAATAACGATGATAACGGCAGCAGCTGCACCGACTATGGAAGCGACCTTCTCACTGGCAAAAAACGCTGTTTCCGTAGCTGCCGCAGATAGCACAAGACCTGCTATGCCGCCTGCTATCCAGCCTTTGCCGCAGGCTTTGTTGGCATATTCCCATGTGTCCCTGCTCTTCTTGGCACTCTCCGTGAGCACTCCCATTTTCATATCATTGTCCTTGGGAGCACAGAACTTCATATAGTATCCGCCAAACAGGGCAGCTGCCGAGAATATGATATCAAGTATAAGAAAAAACCAAAGCATAGCCGTCACCTCAAGTCCACAAAGATGTTATAAACATGGGAGAAGCATCATCTGCCTCCTTAAAGCCGCAGTTCCTGTAGAAATGCAGCTCGTCATTGTAAGCAATGACAGCAATGCGCAGATAATCCCTGTAATGCTCCTTGATCATGTCCACAAGAGTGCGTCCCACGGTAAGTCCGTGATACTCGGGGTCAACGAGAAGATAATGAACATAGGCGTTCATTATGCCGTCGTCCATTGCGCATATCATACCGATGAGCTTGTCACCGTCCCATGCGCTGTAGACAGTTTTGAAGTTTTCCATTGCGATCTTGAGCTTTTCGGGGAAATGTCCCGACGACCACTCAACGGACAGGAACAGTCTTTCAAGCTCTTTTGCCGTAAAATCTTTTATATCCTTATACTCTATCATAGTCTATCCACCATTCGGGAGTTATCTCACCGAGAGTTATTACCTTGCCCTTGCTGTAGTCCAGCATTATCTCGATGTCCTTGTAGCTTGTGGGCATGAGCTGTACCATAAGCTCGCGGCAGGCTCCGCAGGGAGCGCCTTTGCCTTCTCTTGGCGATATGCACAGCACCTTGTCTATCTCCTGTTCGCCATTGGTTATCATGTTGAATATGGCGTTTCTCTCCGCACATATTCCCAGCGTAGAACAGGTATCGATACATACTCCCGTATATATCTTTCCCGACTTACTGAGCACAGCTGCCGAGACCTCGCCTGCTGTTACATAATCGGATATGCGGCGAGGATTTAGAACAGCCTTTGCCGCCGCATACATTTCCTCCCATATCTTGTCCATAACTTACCTCACGATAACGCCCTTGCCGCGGCAGTAGTCCTTGACCTCGCCCACGGTGAGCTCCTTGAAGTGGAAAAGCGAAGCCGCAAGTGCTGCGGTAGCTCCTGTCTTTTCAAACACCTCATAGAAATCGTTTATCTTTCCTGCTCCGCCGCTGGCGATAACAGGTATTGAGCAGTTGTCGCATACAGCCTTCAGCATGGGTATGTCAAAGCCCTCCTTGGTGCCGTCGGCGTCTATGGAGTTAAGGCATATCTCGCCTGCTCCAAGCTTTTCTATGGTGTGTACCCAGTCGATAAGGTCTATGCCCATATCCTTGCGTCCGCCGTTTATATAGACAGTCCACTTGTTGTCGGCTATCTTCTTGGCGTCGATACCTACGCAGATACACTGGCTGCCGAAAATGTCAGCGCCGTCCTTGATGAGCTGAGGATTCTGAACAGCCTGAGAGTTTACGGAAACCTTGTCCGCACCTGCTCTGAGAGCCTCACGTATATCGTCAACGGTCTTTATGCCGCCGCCTACTGTAAGTGGTACGAATACCTTTTTTGCCGTATCTCTTACAACGTCGAGGAAAACTCCTCTTCCCTCAAATGAAGCCGTGATATCGTAGAAAACTATCTCATCAGCTCCCTGCTTGTTGTACTCCTCGGCACACTCCACAGGGTCGCCCACATCACGGACTCCCTCAAAATTTACACCCTTTACTACCTTACCGTTACGCACGTCAAGACAAGGTATTATTCTCTTTGCAAGCATTGCTTCACTTCCTTTTTATCCGTTCTTTGCTTCTTTGTACATCCTTATTGATGAAAATACCATGACAGGCAGTGCTATAAGAACTGCTATGCCCAATATCCTCCTCAGAAAATCAGGCAGGTCTATGCCGATTATCTTGGAAAAAATAATGATAAGGGAACATATACTGCCCACCAGCAATGATATTATCCATGCCTTAGTAGGTTTTACATCGTTCATATTATTTCTCCGCATATTCAACGGCTTCTCTGAGATCCAGAGTGCCCTTATATATTGATTTTCCGCATATTGTGCCGTAAAGTCCCATTTCCTTGCAGGCGATGATGTCCTCCATGGTGTGAACTCCGCCGCTTGCAACAATATTAGCTCTGCCCTCGGTGGCGTCAGCCAGCTTTTTCAGCTGAACGCGGTTTACGCCCGAGAGAGTGCCGTCCTTGGAAATGTCCGTGAAGATGAAGTACTTCACTCCCGCTTCTATCATTTTGTCTGCAAGGTCGATGTAGTGTACGTCGGAGCTTTCCAGCCAGCCCTCTGTAGCCACCATTTCATTCATTGCGTCTATCCCAACTACTATCTTTTCGCTGCCGAACTTCTCAACGGCTTCGCGGACAAGCTTGGGATTTTTCAGCGCTACGGAGCCGAGGATAACTCTTGTGATACCCATGTCAAGGTACTCCTGAATGGTCTGTATGCTGCGGATACCGCCGCCCAGCTCTACCTTTAAGTTAGTCTTTTCGGCAACGTCCGTGTATATCTTTGTGTTGACAGGTCTGCCCTCCTTGGCACCGTCAAGGTCTACCATGTGTATCCACTGAGCGCCTGCTGCTTCAAAGCTCTTTGCAGTCTCGAGGTAATCACTTGCCACCTTTTCAACAGTGGAAAAGTCGCCCTTGAACAGTCGGACGCAGTTGCCGTCTTTAATATCTATTGCGGGGAAAATTATCATTTTTATTCTCCTTAAATAAGTTTATTTCGTATCATATCGGCATACTCAGCCGATAATCCGATAGCTTCAAAATAGCTTTCAACATTGCCGAAGCGCTCTGTGAACAGTTCAATGAAGACATTCATGCTCTTCTCATTTGCAAGCACGATATTTTTGTCCACATCGGGGTGTGCCGCCAGAAAAGCTTTCAACTTCTCCTTGTTGTACTCGCGGCTGACAACGTAGTCACTGACTATGTCATCACGGTCAGCTCCGCAAGCCATTAGTATTATTGCACTTACAACGCCCGTCCTGTCCTTGCCTGCCGTACAGTGGAAAAGAACACCTTTATCTGCTTCCGCAAGGACTTTCATCACCTTCGGCATATTTTCTGCCGCGGCTATGCTCATATATGACAGCGGAACAGCTTCAAGGCTTTCGGGAACACCGCTTCCCTCAATTATCGGAAAGTGATGATACTCAAACTCAGCCATATCCGCCAGAGTATTTGGAGTTTTAAGCCTTTCCGCTTCCGTGCGCATATCTATTACAGCAGTTATGCGATTTGAAATAAGCTTCTCAACGTCATCGGAAGTGGGATTTACAGGAACATCGCTGCGCCAGAATACGCAGTTTTTCGTCATTCCGCCGTCAGCTGTTTTGAAACCGCCAAGCTCCCTTGTATTAGCCGATGATAAAAGCAGGCTCTTATATACCATCGTCACGTTTCCTCACTTTATCTTTGCAAGTATGTCCGAATACGCCTTGTCCCAGTCCTTTTGCGGATTGTCGAGTACAATGCTTTCGATGTCAAGTCCGCGGAGTATCTCCACCTCGCGGCGCTGTCTCTCTTCAAGAGCTGATATGTAGCCGTCAAAGCCGCTGAGAGCCTGCGATCTGCCGTACTTGCCATTGCAATGATAGTCGATAACGGCATTGAGCCAGTCGTCATCACGCTCTGCGGACGCTCGCTTCACGCTGTCATACACCTCGGTGTTTCGCAGGTACACAACAAACGGCGAGAGCGTAGCGATAATGCCGCATATCTCGCGGATATAAGCTTCGGAGACAGTCACGTCAAAGCCAAAGCGCATCATTGTCTCGCACATAGGATTCTGCAAAAGCACACAGTTGAAAACAAAGCCAACATTGCAGTTCCGCGCGAAATCACGCCATTTATCAAGCATTATCGGTCGCTCTTTCTCCCATGGGAGAAAGTCATATATCTTGTATTTCAGCAGCTTTTCAAACAGTTCGCCGCTGAATGCTCCGAGCGGTACGATATACCCTCCCGACTTCCGCTTGCTCTGTGCAGCGATAAGTTCGCGCTGGGGAGCGTTAAAGCTGCCAAGGTCACTCTCCGTAAGATATGCATCGAATTCATAGTCCGCAGGGTGAGCCCCGCTGCCCTCGTCGATGAAGGTCATACCGAGCTGCTCCGCGATATATCGGGCTGTGGTGCTCTTACCGGAGCAAGGCAGCCCCTCTGCAATTATCAGCTTTCTCACCTGATAAGTCCTGCGAAGCTGCGGAGAATTTTAAGTCCTGTTTCGCCCGATTTTTCAGGGTGGAACTGTGCTCCGTAAACGTATTTGCCGTCGTAAACAAGTGCTGGAACACGTCCGCCGTACTCAACGTAAGCGGCTATATCCTTATCCTCGCAGTGAGCCTTGTAGCTGTGTACAAAGTAGACGTACTCGTTGTCGCCCACATTTTCAAGAAGCGGACAATCATTGAGCTTTTCAAGCTTGTTCCAGCCCATGTGAGGTATTATAAGCTCGGGCTCTTCCATTTTGCGGACGCTGCCGCCGATAAGTCCCAGACCGTCGCACTCCTCGAACTCGTAGCCCTTGTCGAATATGAGCTGCATACCGAGGCAAATGCCGAGGAAAGGCTTTCTTGCGGCTTCCTCCTTGATAGTGTCCACAAGTCCTGTGGCTTCAAGCTTTTTCATGGCTGCGGGAAAGGCACCCACACCGGGAAGTATAACTGCGTCCGCAGCCTTTACGGACTCCTTGTCGCTGACAAGCCTGCTTTCAAGTCCAAGGTAGTCCAGTGCATTCTTGACGCTGAAAATGTTTCCTGCGCCGTAGTCGATTATCGCTATCATCAGAGAACTCCTTTCGTGGAGAGCGTTGAGCCGTCCTTGTTCTCGGTAACGGCTGTTTTCAGTGCGTGTGCAACTGCCTTGTAGACAGCCTCTGCCTTGTGGTGGTCATTGCTGCCATAGAGCAGATTGATGTGCAGGGTCATGCCCGAATTGAACGCAAATGCACGGAAGAACTCCTCCGTCATGCAGAGGTCGTACTCGCCGCAGCTCTGATTTGTAAAGTCGCAGTTGAACACAAGGAAGGGTCTGTTGCTCAGGTCGAGACTTGCCATTGCAAGGGACTCGTCCATAGGGATATAAGCCGTACCGTAGCGGACTATGCCAGCCTTTGTACCGAGAGCCTGTCCCAGTGCCTGTCCCAGAGCGATACCTGTGTCCTCGATTGTGTGGTGGCAGTCAACGTGCAGGTCTCCCCTGACCTTGACAGTCATGCTGATACCGCTGTGTACAGACAGAGCTGTGAGCATGTGGTCGAAAAACCCAATGCCCGTGTCGATGTCAGCCTTACCCTTTTCGTCAAGAGATACGGATATCTTGATCTGAGTTTCCTTGGTAACTCTTTCTATTTCAGCCTTGCGCATTGCAGCCGCCTCCTTTATTTACTGAAGTATTTTTCAAGCACTTCCATAAAGCGCTTGTTTTCCTCTGCGCTTCCGGTTGTTATACGGATAAAGCCCTTGAACTTTCTTATTGCTATTGAATTGTCCAGCATGAACTTGTATATCTTTTCAAACTCGTCTGTCTTGATAAATACGAAGTTGGTGCATGGCTCGTAAACCTTTTCAAAGCAGCCGTACTTCTTATCAAGTGCAGCGATATCAGCATATAGCTTCTTTGTATTGGCAACTATAATGTCGCGGCACTCTTTCAGGTACTCCTTTTCGCTGAGTATATCAGCGACTATGGTCTGTGCAACCGTATCATTGTTGTATGGAGACTTTGCTGCACGGATAGCATTTGTGATAGTCTTATTTGCAACTGCAAAGCCGAATCTTACAGCAGCCATGCCGATAGCCTTCGAGCAGGTCTTGAGGATAATGAGATTGCTGTAATTATCCACCTCTGAAAGTACTGACTGATCCCAGAAGTCCATGTAGGCTTCATCAAGGATAACCAACACATCTTCAAGTGACTCGATTATCTTTCTGACAGCAGCCCTGTCCAGTCCAAGAGAAGTGGGGTTGCAGGGGTTCGAGAAGATAAGCCCTTTTGCGCCCTTTTCCTTACAGAAAGCAATGAGCTTGTCAACGTCGATAGTAAGGTCTGCTTCTTTCTGATAGGTCTCCACATTTACCTCATAGAGCTGTGCGTAGAACTCATACATGGAGAAGTCGTGGGATACATTCACGATAGTGTCCCCTGCTTCAAAGAAGCAGCCCTCGATAATGCTTATGAGCTCGTCGGAGCCGTTGCCTGCACTGATAAGCTCCTCGGGTATATTGTAGAGCTCCGAAAAAGCCTTTGTGGGAGCTTTTGCAAGGCAGTCGGGATAGCGGTTGAAGTCTATCTGCGAAATGCTTCTGCCTATCTTTGCTTTGAGCTCATCGTTGAGGTTGAAGCAGCTCTCGTTAGCGTCAAGTCGTATGTCGTAGTGTCCCGTTATGGGATCGTAGGGCACTAAATTTACCAGCTTTTTGTTCAGTTTGTAACTCATGATTTATCCTTTCCGAAAAACGCCTATAGGGCAGCCGTTTTCCAAGCCGCCCCATTGCGTGATTCAGTCTTCAAATCTTACCTTTATAGCATTAGCGTGAGCGGTAAGTCCCTCGCGCTCTGCGATAAGAACGATGTCGTCCTTTGCCTGTCTGAGAGCGTCCTCAGTGTAGTAGGTATAAGCAGTACGCTTTGTGAAGCTTGCTACGCCAAGGGGCGAGAAGAAACGAGCAGTACCGCTTGTGGGCAGGACGTGGTTAGGTCCTGCGTAGTAGTCGCCGAGAGGCTCGGAAGCATAGTGACCGAGGAATATAGAGCCTGCATTGTCAAGGCTTCCAAGAAGCTCGAATGGATTCTCCATGAGAACTTCAAGGTGCTCGGGAGCTATCTCGTTTGCCAGTTCAACGCACTTCTCACGGCTGTCAGCGATGATAACTGCGCCGTAATCCTCCAGTGACTTCTCGATGATAGACTTTCTGGAGAGATATTCCTTCTGGCGGTCTATCTCCTTTATCGTATCGTCAGCAAGCTTTTCGCTTGTTGTTACCATAATTGCGGAAGCAAGCACATCGTGCTCTGCCTGTGACATAAGGTCTGCCGCAGCGAACTTTGGATTTGCGCTGTCGTCAGCAATAACCAGTATCTCGCTGGGACCTGCTATCATGTCGATATCAACAACGCCGTAGAGCAGCTTCTTTGCAGTAGCTACATAAATGTTTCCGGGGCCTACTATCTTGTCGCACTTTGGTATCTCCTCAGTGCCGTAAGCAAGTGCAGCAATAGCCTGTGCGCCGCCTGAAAGGAACACTCTGTCCACGCCGCAGATAGCAGCTGCAACAAGGATATCCTTGTTGGGAGTACCGTCCTTCAGCGGAGGAGTTACCATGATTATCTCCTTGACGCCTGCGATTTTAGCAGGGATAGCATTCATAAGAACGCTTGACGGATATGCAGCTGTACCGCCGGGAACATAGAGACCTACCCTGTGCAGTCCGCGGACACGCTGTCCCATGATAACGCCGTTCTCCTTGGGAGAGATAAAGCTCTGCTCCACCTGTCGCTGGTGGAAATCAGCAATGTTCTCCTGTGCGTTGAGGAGTGCGTCAACCAACTCCTGATCTGCCTCTGTGAGAGCATCGTTGATGACCTCACGGGGTACTTCGTAATACTGTGGAAGATTGCCGTCAAATTTAAGGGTATAGCCCTTTACAGCCTCGTCGCCCTTTTCCTTGACGTTCTCGATTATTTCGGAAACGACCTCTGTGACCTTTTTATTGGTCTCGCCGCTTCTCTTTTTCAGGTCGCTGAGGAAAGCAACTTCGTCAGTGCCGTTTGCAAATATTTTCTTCATCAGAGATTCTCCTCTATAAGTGTGATAAGTCTGTCTATTTCAGCGTGTCTCATTTTGAGACTAACAGTGTTTGCAATAAGTCTTGCGGAGATAGGTGCAACGTCCTCAATTACCTCAAGTCCGTTTTCTTTGAGAGTAGTACCTGTCTCAACTATATCAACGATACCGTCTGCAAGCTCAAGGAGCGGTGCAAGCTCAACAGAGCCCTCTATCTTGATTATCTCGGTATCCATGCCCTTCTTCTCGAAGAAGCTTCTTGCCACGTTGGGGTACTTTGTGGCGATAGTTTTTATGCCGTAGCCGCTGTAGAAGTCGTAGCCCTTCTTTGTTGCAAGAGCGAACTTGCACTTTCCGAAGCCAAGGTCAACAAGCTCATAGAACTTGCCCTTCATCTCCATGATAGTGTCCTTGCCAACAACGCCCATGTCGCACACGCCGTGCTCAACATAGGTGATAACATCGTTTGCCTTTGCGAGAACTACTTCAAGATTTGCGTCAGGTACAGGAAGTATGAGCTTTCTGCCCTTTTCGCGTACAGCTGTACAGTCAAATCCAAGCTTTTCAAGGAGATCTACTGTGTCCTTTTCAAGTCTGCCCTTTGTAAGAGCCATTCTTATAGGCTTGTTCATATGTTTACCTCCTTGCTCTCGCCGTCGATAACTACTACCTTTGCTATCTTCTTCTCCATTGCGTACTCACGGACGCTTTCAAGGTCGTCGAAGAGAGCATTCTCAACTACCAGTCCCTGCTCGCGAAGCTCGCTTGCAGCCTTGAGAGCAGCTACCTCGCAGCCCTCCTCGGCATATACGATAACGTCAGCCTTTGGCTCGGCAGGAAGCACGTCGCTCTTTTCCATGAGCTTTGCAACAGCGTTGATGTTTACAGCAAAGCCGATAGCGGGAACGTCATAGCCGAACTCGGAGATAAGCTTGTCGTAGCGTCCGCCCGAGAGTACCTCCTCGCCGTGTCCCTGTAAATATCCCTTTATGATAAGACCTGTGTAGTAGTCGGTCTTGTTTACAAGTCCAAGGTCAACGGTGATAGAACCGTCGCCGCCGCAGAGCTCGGAAGCGTCTGCGTATACCTCTCTCAGCTCGTCAAGGATACGCTTGATATTGTCGTCGGGCATGAGCTCCTCAGCCTTTTCAAATACCTCCTCGCCGCCAAAGAGCGCGGGAAGCTTTTTAAGCGCATTTGTAACGGCTGAATTGCCGAAGCTGTCCAGCAGATCGTTGAGAGCGGGGAAATTCTTGTTCTCGATGAGCTTTCTTATGCTCTCCTTGTCCTTTTCGGAAGCGTCAAGCTTGCTGACAAGCTCCTTGAATATGCCTATATGACCAAGTTCAAGGGAGAACTCCATGCCGAAGGAGCTGAGTGAATCAACTGCTGTTGATATAACTTCAAGATCGGCTATTTTCAGCTGTGAGCCTATAAGCTCGATACCTGCCTGAACTACCTCGTCGCTTCTGCCCTTTAATGAGGGCTCTGTGGTGTATACAGCCTGAGCGTAGCAGAGCTTCAGAGGAAGGTCTGCGTCTCTGAGACGTGTTGCCACTATTCTTGCGATAGGCATTGTGGTATCGGGACGCATGACCAGGAGCCTGCCCTTGCTGTCAGTGAGCTTGTACAGGTTCTCCTGGGGAAAATAGCGTGAATTAAGGTTGAATACGTCAAAGAACTCCAGACCGGGAGTAATAGTCTCGCTGTAGCCGCGGCTCCTGAAAATTCTCATGAGAGTATTCTCTATATTTCGTCTTACTATGCACTCTCCGAAGAGCAGGTCCTTTGTGCCCTCGGGAGTGATAAGGTCATAATTTTTCATCAGTAACCTCCTTGGTCAAACACTTTAGTCTGCTAACATGATAATATGATAACATATTACTACAGAAAAGTCAAGTTAAAAGAACGACATTTGAGTGGATTCGGGTAAATCACCAAACGCCCCTATACTTTTCAACATATCTATTGTTGTTTTTGACGCTCCGCTTTCGGACTGGAATTCCTCGATAGACATGAATCCGCCCTTCTGCACAGCCTCGTAAATGCCCTTTGCAGCGTTGTCTCCGACGCCGCTCATAGCCGAGAACGGTATCCTCAGCTTGCCGTCCTCAACAAGGTAGTCCGTAGCATGGGACTTGAACAGGTCAATGGGCAGAAACTCATAGCCTCTGGACATCATTTCGTTTGTAATGAGCAGGATATCGTAGAGAGCGCTGTCCTTGTTGGTCTTGTCGTTGCCCAGAGCCTTTATCTCCTCTATCTTGGCACGGACTGCACCAATGCCCTTTACAGCCAGCTCCGCGTCAAAGTCTTCACCTCTTACGGAGAAGTATGTGGCGTAATACTCCAGCGGCATATGGAGCTTGAACCAGCCCAGCTTTATAGCCGCGATAACGTAAGCAGCCGCGTGGGCTTTCGGGAACATGTACTTTATCTTCAGACAGCTCTCGATGTACCACTCAGGTACATTATGGTCGCGGAGCATCTGTATTATTTCGGGTGTGAACTGCTTGGGAGCTTTGCCCTTACGTGTCCACTCCATTATCTGGAACGCCATTTTCGGCTCGACGCCCTTATATAAAAGGTAGGTCATAATTGAGTCACGGGTTCCGATAACGTCGGAAATGGTACATACGCCGTTATCTATAAGGTCTTTCGCATTGCCCAGCCAAACGTCGGTACCGTGTGAAAGTCCCGATATTTGCAGGAAGTCGCTGAACTTTGTGGGCTTAGCGTCCAGAAGCATCTGTATGGTAAAGCCCGTACCCATTTCAGGTATGCCGAGACTTCCCGTCTTGCAGTAGATGTCCTCGGGAGTAACTCCCAGCACATCGCAGTTGGTACACATACGGATAACATCGGGGTCAGATGTGGGAACGTCCTTTATCTTGATGCCCGTAAGGTCTTCAAGGTGCTTGTACAGCGTAGGAACAACGTGTCCAAGCTCGTCAAGCTTCAGTATGGTATCATGGAGAGAATTGAAGGTGAAGTGAGTGGTGATTATCTCCGAATCCGCGGTGTCGGCAGGGTGCTGAACTGGTGTGAAGTCGTAAACGTCGTAATCCGATGGCACAACGACCATTCCGCCCGGGTGCTGTCCTGTAGTTCTTTTGATACCTGTACAGCCGATAGCGAGACGGCTCATTTCCGCATTGTTAAGAGTGATGCCGTTCTCCTCGCAGTACTTCTTAACGTAGCCGTAGGCGGTCTTTTCAGCAACAACGGAAATAGTTCCCGCCTTGAACACGTTGGATTTTCCGAAGAGCTTCTCCGTATAGCGGTGAGCCCAGAACTGATACTCATCGGAGAAGTTAAGGTCGATATCAGGCGCTTTATCGCCGTCGAAGCCGAGGAAGGTCTCGAATGGTATATCGTGTCCGTCACGGTTCATGTCCTTGCCGCAGTCGGGACACTTCTTTGGCGGCAGGTCAAAGCCCGAGCCGTAAACACCGTCCAGCAGGAACTCACTGTGCTTGCAGTTGGGGCATACATAATGGGGCGGAAGCGGATTTACCTCTGAGATACCCGCCATAGAAGCCACGAAAGAGGAACCGACAGAACCTCGGGAACCTACAAGGTAGCCGTTCTCAACGGAGTTCCACACAAGCTTCTGAGCGATGATATACAGCACGGAGAAACCGTGCTTGATGATTGACGAAAGCTCTCTGTCAAGGCGCTTGTCAACCAGCTCTGGCAGCGGATCGCCGTATATCTCATGAGCCTTGTCGTGAGTTATCTTAACAAGCTCCTCCTCCGCCCCCTCAATGGTGGGAGTAAAAGTGCCCTTTGGTATAGGTCTTACGACTTCGATCTGATCGGCAATGGCATTGGTATTGGTGATGACTACTTCCTTAGCCTTGTCCTCGCCCAGATACATGAATTCCGCCATCATTTCCTCGGTAGTTCTCAGATACAGCGGAGCCTGCTCCTCTGCGTCCTTGAAGCCCATGCTGGCAAGGATTATCTTACGGTAGATTGCGTCCTTGGGATCCATGAAATGCACATCGCAGGTAGCACAGGTAGGTATGCCAAGTCTGTCACCCATTTCAACTATATAGCGGTTGAAATCTCGTAGCTCCTCATCGTCCTTTGCCACGCCGTCACGGACCATGAACGCGTTATTGCCGATAGGCTGTATCTCAAGATAATCGTAGAACCTCGCCATATTGTCGATGTAGTCCTGATCGCGTATATCCAGCATAGCCTGAAATAGCTCGCCTGCCTCACAGGCGCTTCCGTAGATAAGTCCCTCGCGGTGCTCGATGAGCTTTGATTTCGGTATAAGG
Source organism: Ruminococcus flavefaciens AE3010 (assembly GCF_000526795.1). NCBI lineage: Bacteria > Bacillati > Bacillota > Clostridia > Eubacteriales > Oscillospiraceae > Ruminococcus > Ruminococcus flavefaciens. Next base: position 46,432 of record NZ_JAGT01000001.1, on the reverse strand, counting down.
GGCTTCTTGTAGAAGTATTCAAGGTTGCTGAGTGAAACAAGTCTGTAGAGATTTTTCAGACCTGCCTGATTTCTTACAAGTATGATGAAGTGGTAGCTTTTCAGCTTCTTTGTCTCTATTTCTTCAACAAGGGTATTGAGCTGCTGCACGGACTTGAAGCTTCTTTCACTTTTCAGTCTGCCAATAAGCTCAATGAATATCTTTGCCAGCATAAGAGCGTCGTCTGAGGCTCTGTGATGGTCGAATTTTCCTAATTTCAGCTGCTTTGCCACAAGGTTCAGCTTATGGCGTCCCATTTCGGGAAGCATGGACTGACACATTACAAGAGTGTCCACCCATGTATATTCAAAATCAATGTTCTGACGCTTGCAGACCTGATTTATCATATTGGTATCGTAGCGTGCGTTATGAGCCACAAGAACAGGCTTATCTCCGCAGAACTCCATGAACATGCGAAGCGCTTCTGCCTCGTCGGGAGCGTTTGCAACGTCTGCGTCGCTTATGCCTGTGAGCTCGGTTATCCTCTCGGGGATATGAAATCCCGGGTTGACTTTTGTATTGAAGTCATCGACAACCTGCATATTTTTAAGCTTTACCGCACCTATCTCGGTGAGGCGGTCATTGCGGAAGCTCAGTCCCGTAGTCTCAACGTCGAATACTATTATCTCGTCGTCAAATGAGCGGTCATCACTGCCGTAGACTGCCATATCCCGCTCTATATCGTTGACGATATATGCCTCCATGCCATAGATGACCTTGAAGTTCTTGGGCATATTATACATACAGTCCGGGAAAGCCTGCACATTGCCGTGGTCGGTTATAGCCATAGCCTGATGTCCCCAGCTTGCCGCCCTGTTGATAAGAGCAACGGGGTCTGTTACGGCGTCCATAGCGGACATATTGCTGTGGCAGTGAAGCTCAACACGCTTCTCGGGATAGTTGTCCATTTTGGGGATACGCTTTACCTTTATGAGAGAATTCGCGGATATAACGATATCTCTTGCGTAGGAGTCATAGTCCAGCTTGCCCGATACAAGGAGAGTTGCCCCACTCTTTATGGAGCCCAGCTTCATCTCCTCGACCTCTTCGTTCTTTGCGAATATCTTTACTTTCAGTGAGCCGCTGTAGTCGGTAATATCATAGGTGACAACGGTCTTTTCGTTGCGGACTTCTTTGAGCTCAGACGCAAAAACATCGCCTACAACAACCACCTTGTCTCCGAGACGCTGTACCGCTTCACATATGGATATGGGCTTTTCGCGGATAGCTCTGCCCTTGACTATCTCTGCTGACTCAGCGTCGAAGTCCTTATCAAGAGCCGTAACGTCAAGTGTGGCTGTTGGGATAACGGACTTCATTTCCTCAGTCTTTATCTCGTCGGGAGTCTTGTCGGGTATGAGCTGATTGCTGTAATCGGGCATATCAGCTTCGATACGCTCTATCATCTCGTCGTACTGCTCAACGCTCACCGAGGTATCGCCGTCAAGGACTACCTTGACTCTCACGCCGAACTGGTTGTATATCATTCGTGAAAAGCCCGTGCAGAAATTGAACTTGTCCAGTATATCTCTTCCGCCGTGGACTATCCTTATGCGGAGTTCCCCGTTTCCGAGAGACACGTCCGCATCATCAAGGAAGCCGTTGACTACAGGGATATCGCGCTTCAGCAGCTTCAAAAGCTCGCCGTAGCACTCCATGCCGAACTTCTCGGAGGGATAACGGCAGGCAAGTCTCACCTGCTCCACCTTTATGGCAGTCTCAACTGCTTTTTCAAACGCGAATATATCATCGCTTGGGACTACCTCGTCAAAACGTGCATGGAAGCGGATATTTTCAAGATTTTCACTGTATGTAAGCTTGAATATCTCGCCGCTGAGCACGCTCTCGGGCAGTTCAGATGTATATTCCCTGAGAAATTCGGATATTTTGACCTGCATTTTAAAACTCCCTGCTGAAAGAATAATTTAAATATACACTTTGGAAAGGACTATCAGAGCTTGTCTATCTCTGCAAGAAGCTCGGGAACGATGTCCTCTTCCTTTATCTTGCGCTGTGAGCCGTCCTTTTTGAAGATGATAGCACAGCCCTCGCCGCCTGCGATCCCCACATCGGCTTCACGGGCTTCTCCGGGGCCGTTGACTATACAGCCCATAACCGCTACTGTTATGTCTTTGTCCATGTCCTTGACCGCTTCTTCCACCTTTTTGGCAGCTCCCACAAGATCGATACGTGTTCTGCCGCAGGTAGGACAGGATACTATCCTTACGCCGCCACGCTTGCCGATACTCTTTAGTATATCCTTGGCAGCTGCTATCTCGCGGATAGGGTCATCGGTAAGGGATACACGGATAGTCTCGCCGATACCGTCGCAGAGCAGCGAGCCGATACCGATAGCGGACTTGATAAGTCCCATTCTCTCAGTACCTGCCTCGGTAACGCCCAGGTGGAGAGGATAATTGCACTTCTGAGCGGCAAGCCTGTATGAAGCTATCATCTTGTTTACGTCCGAGGACTTTATAGAAATAACGATATCGTTGAAGTCGAAATGCTCCAGCATAGCAGCGTGTCCCATAGCGCTCTCAACAAGAGCTTCAGGTGTCGGAGAGCCGTACTTTGCAAGTATCTCCTTTTCAAGAGAGCCCGAATTAACGCCGATTCGGATAGGCAGATTCCTTGCACGGCAGGCATCAACTACAGCCTTTACTCTGTCCATGCCGCCGATATTTCCCGGGTTTATGCGTATCTTGTCAACTCCTGCTGCTGCTGACTCGATAGCCAGCTTGTAGTCGAAATGTATATCCGCAACGAGAGGTATCTTCACTGCTTCCTTGATAGCAGGTATAAGCTTTACAGCTTCCATGTTGGGAATAGCTGCGCGGATTATCTCGCAGCCTGCCTTTTCAAGCTCAACAGCCTGCTTTACGCTGCCCTCGATATCGTCCGAGCGCATGTTCAGCATGGACTGAATGTATATATGTTTTCCGTCGAGGACGCAGTCCCCTACCTTAACAGGTCTGACATTTCTCATAATACTTCTCCTAATCATAATGTTATTTTAGCTCCGTCCTCAGTAACAGTGACCTGTGGGAATATCTCACGAAGCTCCTCCTCATAAACTGAGGGCTCCTTTTCCGCAGGGCTGTAATGGGTGAGCCACAGCCGCTTCACATTTGCTGCCGCCGCTATACTGCAGGCGTCCTGCATGAGCATATGGCATTTCTCGTTCATGGACTCCTTTTTGTCGGAGCTTCCGTACATACCCTCGCATATAAAAAGGTCGGAGCTCTCGGCAAGATCTTTCAGCTCCGCTATGGGAAGAGTATCAGTCGTATAGGTTATCTTTATGGGAGGGCGCTTTTCTCCCGTAACAGCCTCGGGAGCAATGCTCCTGCCGTCACTGAGTGTCACTGTCTCCCCTGCGTGAAGCCGTTTCCAGTACTCCACGGGGATACCAAGAGCTTTGGCGTTCTGTGGCTGAAACTCAGGCTTTCTTTCAAGTGAAAGGCTGTAGCCGAGACAGGATACCCTGTGGGAAAGGGGCAGAGTCCTTATTTTCAGCATTGGGTCTATCATCTCAGCCGCGAACTCATAAGGCTTATCCTCGGGAAGTCCGTGGAGCCTTACCTCATAGGGCAGAGCACCGCAGACGCTCATAAGGCTGCCTATTACGGACAGGCAGCTCTCGGGAGCAGCTATATCAAGGGGCTCGGTGCGGGAGCTGTTTCCAATGGAGAGCAGCAGTCCCGGAAGTCCCGTAACGTGGTCTGCATGGCAGTGAGTAATGAGCAGAAGCTCTATCTTACTCATTTTCAGCCCGTGCTTTGCAATGGCTACCTGTGTGCCCTCGCCGCAGTCGATAAGGACTGCCTTTCCGTTGTATTCGGCATACAGGCTGGTAAGGAATCTGTCCTTTAAGGGCAGCATCCCGCCTGTTCCCAATAAGCAGATATCAGGCATCTTATCCTCCTGTAATAAGTCTTGCTATATCGTTGTAGGTTGCGAATATCATAACTCCGAAGAGGAGCACCATGCCTGCAAGGTGAACGTAGCCCTCATGCTCTGGCTTTACGGGCTTGCGGCGTATGAGCTCGATGAAGCAGAAGAGAAGACGTCCGCCGTCAAGTCCGGGTATAGGAAGAAGATTGAATATACCAACGTTGATGGTGATAAGGGCTGTCATATAGATTATCTTGTAGATAGCGTCAGCAATGGACTCATTGTCCTTGGTCTGCTCGCTGATAGCTGTTACGACACCTACAGGTCCCGATACATCTTCCTTATTGAGCTGTCCTGTCATCATCTGTTTCAGTGAAAGACCGACAATATGGCTCATGGACATGAATATGTCTCCCGAGCCCTTTATTACAGTAAGAGGATTCTTATCCTTGTATACAACGCCGAAGTCGATAACTCCGCCGCCCTCAGCCTTATCCTCGAAGAACACATCATTGAGTGTAAGCCTTTTGCCGTCACGCTTTACGACCACCTTGTGTCCCTCATTGCTTGTTATTGAATCAAAGATATAGTTCAGGTCGAGAGTGCTGTATATCCTTGTACCGTCAATAGAAATAAGCTTGTCACCGTGACGAAGTCCGGACTCATAGCTTGCGGCAAAATATGTCACTGTGCCGTCATCGTTGCGCTGACCGCTGAAACCCTTTATAGTAGTTGTGGGTACCTGATCCATCATGCAGACAAGTATCATCAGCATAACGATCCCAAGTACAAAGTTCATTGCAGCTCCTGCCACAAGGACTACCATACGCTTCCAGAGCTTTGCATTTCGGAAGCTTCTCGGGTCGCTGTTGGTGGCGTCCTCGCCCTCCATTGCGCAGTAGCCGCCTATAGGCAGAGCTCTCAGAGAATACTTGGTCTCGCCCTTATGCTTCTGGAGAAGCTTGGGACCCATACCCACAGAGAACTCCAGCACCTTTATGCCGCTGAGCTTAGCGCATATAAAATGTCCGAATTCATGGACTGTAACTATCAGTCCGAATATAAGTATCGCAATAATAATACCCATGTTGCCTGTTCCTTTCTTAATGCAGCTTATTTCGCTGCGATGCGCTCCCTTACGTATGCTCTTGCCGCAGTATCGGCTTTCATAACGTCATCGTAGCTCTTTATCTCCGAGGGCTCGAACTTATCAAGCACCGATGATACGGTCTCGCCTATCTCTATGAAGCTTATCTCGTCATGGAGAAATGCCTTGACTGCTTCCTCGTTGGCTGAATTTACCAGACAGGGATAAGCTCCGCCCCGCCTGATAGCCTCGATAGCCGCAGACAGACACTTGAATGTGTCGTAGTCGGGCTTCTCAAAGGTGAGCTTTCCATAGTCTGTAAGAGAAAGTCTTCCCGTAGGACAGCTCATGCGGTTCGGATAGAGCAGAGCATACTGTATCGGTATTTTCATATCGGGAACGCCCATCTGAGCAATTACGGAGTAGTCGTTGTACTCAACTGCTGAGTGGACTACGCTCTGGCGGTGTACCACGATCTCTATCTGTTCGGGAGCAAGGTCAAAGAGCCATTTCGCCTCAATGAATTCAAGTCCCTTGTTCATAAGTGTAGCAGAGTCGATGGTGATTTTATTGCCCATCTCCCAGTTGGGGTGGTGGAGAGCCTGAGCCTTTGTTACATTTTTAAGCTCGTCGTAGCTCCTGCCGAAGAAGGGGCCTCCCGAAGCCGTAAGGATTATCTTGCTGAGCTGCTCCCGCTTGTTGCCCTGTAAGCACTGGAATATAGCCGAGTGCTCGCTGTCAACGGGATAGATCTTCACGCCCTTTTTCGCAGCTGCGTCCATTACCAGCTCGCCGCCTGCCACAAGGGTCTCCTTGTTTGCAAGGGCAAGGTCCTTGCCTGCGTCAATGGCTGTAAGAGTGGGCAGAAGTCCCACCATACCCACAACGGAATTGAGAATGATATCAGCTTCGTCAAGAGAAGCCAGCCTGCAAAGTCCCTCCATGCCGCTGTAGAGCTTTACATCGAGGTCGGAGATTCGGCGTTTCAGTTCGCCGTACTTCTCCTCGTTGTAGATACATGCATAGGCAGGACGAAAACGTCTTATCTGCTGCTCAAGAGCTTCAATGCTACTGTGTGCGGCAAGTGCTGCGACCCTGAGTCCGTGCTTCTCGCAGACCTCTAATGACTGCGTACCGATAGAGCCTGTGGAACCAAGTATCGACACTGTTTTATTCATTATATTTTCCCCTTTTCGCGGAAATAACTTCCCGATTGATATTAAGACAAAAGTCCTTTATAAAATGCGAAAGGGACTATCCGTGAATAGTCCGTTTCAGAAATATCACTGTACGCCGAATAAGGCGATAAATGCATAAAATGTAGGCAGCACGAAAAGCACGCTGTCAAAGCGGTCCATAAGTCCGCCGTGTCCGGGCATTATCTTTCCGTAGTCCTTGAAGCCTATCTGACGCTTTACCATAGAAGCGGAAAGATCGCCGACTGTGCCGATTACTGCGCATACAGCTCCCGTCGCAAAAGCGATAGCTGCTCTTTTAGCAGTAAAGCCGTAGTATGCCGAGAATGCAATGGCATAGACAACAGCTGTAGTAACGATACCGCCAACAAGTCCCTCGATAGTTTTCTTGGGGCTTATCTCGGGGCAGAGCTTGTGCTTGCCGATAGCCACGCCTGTGAAGTATGCTCCCGTGTCTGCTATCCATGCGCCGCACAGTCCCATAACGAGCAGGAAAAGTCCGCTGACTGTATAGGTGCTTCCTATCAGCATGGGCTTACCGAGACGCTCGATGCGTATCATAGTCGTCATTGCCTGCGGAACAAGCACCATGACCGCAAGTACGAAGAATACCTGCTCATAGCGTATCTCCTTGTGTTTTTTCAGCCATGTGATGAAGATAACAAAGGCTGCAAGGAGAACTGCGCAGAACACATAAAGAGTATACGCAGGGTCTATTATTGTATTCTCGCCGTACATCCTGAAATCTGTCAGATAGTACTGAACGTCCTTTGCTTTATGGAAATAGCCGTACAGAAGCGGAACGGCTATGCCGCAGGCTTCTGCTGCCAGAAGTATCGGGATACACTTGTGGAGCTTCACCGCGCGGAGAAGCTCAAAGAGCATTACTGCGATAATTGCTGCAACCGCAATTGGGAGCACTATAGTAGCATGAAAGCAAAGTACGATACCCAGCAGTACAACGCCGACTGCTCCCGAAATAATGCGAGTAAGCATCAGACACCTCCGAAGCGGCGGTTTCTCTTTGCGAACTCGATGATAGCCTTGTCAAGCTCCTCGGGAGTAAAGTCAGGCCAGAGAACGTCGGTATAGTAGAACTCCGCATATGCACACTGCCATATGAGGAAGTTGGATATTCTCTGCTCGCCGCTTGGACGGATAAGCAGGTCAACGTCGGGATAGCCTGCTGTGTAGAGGTTATCGGAAACAGCCTGCTCGTTTATATCCTCGGGCTTAATCTCACCGTTTGCAGCCTTCTGTGCAAGAAGCTTCGCAGCGTGAGTTATCTCGTCACGGCCGCCGTAGTTTACAGCCATGAGAATGGTCATTTCGTCGTAGTCTGCGGAGTCAGCCTCCAGCTTTTCCATCTTCTCGCGGATATCGTCAGCAAAGGCGCTCTTGTCGCCGAGGAACACCATTCTTGTATTCTCGCTGAGGAAGTTTCTAACGTCTGCAAGATAGTCACGGAAAAGGTTCATGAGAGCGCCTACCTCTTCCTGCGAGCGCTTCCAGTTCTCGGTTGAGAAAGCGTAGAAGCTTATGGTCTTGAGTCCGATATCCTTGCAGTGACGGACGATAGTACGGAAGTTCTTAGCTCCCTCACGGTGTCCCAGTGAACGGGGCAGTCCGCGCTTTTTTGCCCATCTGCCGTTGCCGTCCATGATAAATGCTACATGGTCGGGAAGCTTCTCGGGCAGTACGAGCTCCTCCGATCCAGTTTTATCTTTTTTTCCGAATAATGCCATATTTCACCAATTATACTGTCATGATCTCTTTTTCTTTGTCTGCTACCATTTTATCAACGTCAGCACACATCTTGTCTGTGAGATCCTGAACCTTCTTCTCGCAGTCCTTCAGGTCGTCCTCTGTGATCTCGGAGTTCTTCTTCATTGTCTTGTACTTCTCCATAGTATCACGTCTGATAGAACGAACAGTTACCTTACACTCCTCGCCGTACTTCTTGATGCTCTTGCAGAGCTCCTTACGGCGATCCTCAGTGAGCTGAGGGAATGCAAGACGGATAACGTTTCCGTCGTTTACAGGCTGGATACCGATGTCGGAAGCCTGTATAGCCTTTTCGATAAGCTTGAGTGTTGACTTATCCCATGGCTGGATAACAAGGATTCTTGCCTCTGATACGGAAATAGCTGCCATCTGATTGACAGGTGTGGGAGCTCCGTAGTAATCTACCATTACCTTATCGAGTACGCCCGGGTTTGCTCTTCCTGCACGGATAGAAGCAAATTCGTTTCCGAGAGCATTAAGGCTCTTGTTCATTTTTTCCTTAGCGATATTAAGCTGTTCTTTCATTGTTGTTCATTCCTTTCGGTATTAGTCTTCGTATACAACGGTTCCGATGTCAGCACCCATAACAGCATCATATATGTTATCGGGACGGCTGAGATCGAATACCAGCATCTTCATGTGATTGTCGCGGCACATAGCAGCAGCTGTGCTGTCCATTACGCCGAGGTCCTCGCCGATGACCTGTGAGAAAGTAAGAGTGTCGTACTTCTTTGCGTCGTCATACTTGTGGGGGTCTTTATCGTATACACCGTCAACAAGAGTTGCCTTGAGGAGAATATCCGCCTCTATCTCAACCGAACGAAGCGCAGCAGCTGTATCTGTTGAGAAGAAGGGGTTTCCTGTACCGCAGCCGAAGATAACTATTCTTCCCTTGTCCAGATGTCTTACAGCTCTGTTGCGGATATAGGGCTCTGCGATAGCAGCCATCTGAAGTGCTGTCTGAACTCTGACAACACAGCCGAGAGACTCCAGTACGTCTGCAAGTGCAAGTGCATTCATTGTTGTTGCCAGCATTCCGATATGGTCTGCACGGGTCCTGTCCATAGCTCCGCTTGAACGGCCTCTCCAGAAGTTACCGCCGCCGACTACTACTGCTACCTGAGCACCTGCATCGGAGCACTTCTTTATGCTCTCACATATCTCTGTAACTACGTCATAGTTGAGACCTGTTTTCTTGTCGCCTGCCAGAGCCTCGCCGCTGACCTTTAATAAAATTCGTTTATACTTTGGTTCCATATAAGCACCTCACAAAAAAATATCTATAGTATATTTTACACTAATTTTATAATAATGTAAAGTATATTCTTTCAAAAAAATCATTTTTACCGAAAAATTTTACAAGAATTTTTTATTTCCGTCGAACAGTTTTTTATCAACATCTCCCATTGTATATTATGCTTAAAAATGTTGAAAATTTATCGTTACGATTTTCTTTTATTTTTCCTTGACAACTGCCGCTCACCGTGGTATAATATAAAAGCTGATTAATTCGGCAGTAAAAAATGGAGAGGTATCGAAGCGGTCATAACGAGGCGGTCTTGAAAACCGTTTGACTTAACGGTCACGTGGGTTCGAATCCCACCCTCTCCGCCAATTTTTTTATCGGTGAGCTTCTCGCTCGTCGGTTTGCGGATTTACCCAAGTGGTGAAGGGGCTCCCCTGCTAAGGGAGTAGGTCGGGAAACCGGCGCGAGAGTTCAAATCTCTCAATCCGCGCCATACCTGTATCTTCGGATACAGGTTTTTTATTATCTTTAATTTTATCTCGTACATCATGAATTTATTATTTTTCACATAAAACAAGTATAGTTTCTGCATGAAATATGCTATACTCTCATTAAAGGAGGCGATCAGCATGAAAAAAATGATCGGATTCAATAAGGGCGTAAACTTTGGCGGCTGGCTTTCACAGTGCAATTACGAAAAAGAGCACCTGGACACCTTTATTACTGAAAACGACTTTAAAATCGCTGCTTCATGGGGCTTAGACCATATCCGTGTCCCATTTGACTATAATATACTTGAAAACGAGGACGGCTCTTTCAGCGAGGAGGGCTTTGCTTACCTTGATATGGCTGTTAACGCCTGCAAGGCAAACGGTCTCAATCTCATTCTCGATCTTCACAAGACCGCAGGCTTTTCCTTTGACTATTACGCTGAAAATGAAAGCGGATTCTTCGACAGTCAGGAGTATCAGGAGCGCTTCTACCGCCTGTGGGAAGAGGTGGCAAGACGCTACGGCTCACTTACTCCAAATGTAGCCTTTGAGCTTCTCAATGAGGTCACTGATGCAGATTTCATCGGTGCATGGAACAGGATAGCCAATGAGTGTATCCGCAGGATAAGAAAAATAGCTCCCAACATTCTCATTCTTGTGGGAAGCTACTGGAACAACAGTGCTGCTACGGTTCAGTATCTGGACGCGCCTTACGACGAGAACGTTTTCTACAATATGCACTGCTATGAGCCTCTGAAGTTCACACATCAGGGAGCTTACTGGACTACAGATATCATTCCCGAGGAGCGTATGGCTTTCGAGGAAAGCGTTACCTCCGAGGAGTACTTTGAGGAGCTCTTCTCCACAGCTATCGCCAAGGCTGAAAAGCACGGAAGCGGTCTTTACTGCGGTGAGTACGGCTGTATCGACGTTGTATCTCCCGAGGATACCATAAAGTGGTACAGAACTATCAATGCCGTTTTCAGAAAGCACGATATCGGCAGAGCAGCATGGAACTACAAGGCTATGGATTTCGGTCTCTCAGATGACAGACTGAAAGATGTCCACGATGAGCTCATAAACTTACTTTAATACAAAAGCTATCCCCTTTGCTTATGCAAAGGGGATTTTTTGCATTCTTTAATTGTATGACTCATCGGTATAGCCTGTGGGATCAAAGTATATATAATCCAAAGGCTGGTCGATATTTATGCTCGATACTTCCATTGAACGTATATCATCAGCATCACCGCTGCTTATTGCACGCTCTGAATACTTCAGAACTATACCTGTTCTGAGATCAACATATTTTTCGGCAGTATAATAACCGTTATCGATGCTGATAACTGCGCACTGTCTGCCAAGTATGGTCTCGGTTCCCGCAATATACCATGTATCAAAATTATGGATATAAGAAGTATTCGTATACAGGCAGTCCTGTCCTAACTGTCCGAATACTATATCAGAATAGTTTCCGTAATTCTGTATGACGCCATCAGAGTCATACCAGTCGATATAGCGGTAATTATCGGGAACATAATTCTCTGGGATACCTGTTTCAAAATAAGGTGCCTCTGAATATGTCTTTGAAATATTATCTGCGCTTATCCATCTTTCGTCATACGAATATAACGTTAAATGGTTATTATAGCCCGGCTCATCCATCTCATAATCCACGTAGATATATTTTCCCTTGTTGTCTGCCAGACAATGCTCGTTTTTGCTCCAGTTATCCGCACCGTAAGTGCCGTTTATAGTGAATGTAAGCTCGGCTGTATCAAAGTATCTGCATGAATTGAGCAGCAAATGATAGACGTAGCTCTTGTTTTCAAGAGTGTTGAGTTCATCAAATCCGGACGCTCCAAGTACTTTTGATGCATACTTTTCCACGTCTACCTTATTGAAGCTGTACACGCCTCTTGCACGATCATTTTCGATCTCTGCACAAGCAGCTGCTGCTTCTTCATAGCTTGGATAAATTATATTCTCATGGAGCTGCAGATCTCCCGTCTCTGCGTCAGCAGCAGTTTTTCCGTCTAATACAGGACCTTTATCCTCACTATGCTCTGTGCCGTTTTCGTCGTTTTGAAGTTTAACATTGTATGCGGCTATCTTCCAGACGTCGTTCTCGGGAAGGAGCTGTATATCTGCTGTCACTCTCTGTCCGTCAGGTCTCTCGTATACTCTCTTGCAGGTCACAAGCTTTTCAAGGGATACGTGCTCGGAATTCTCGTCATACATAACTCTGTTCATTGTAAGAAGCTCGCCGCTGTTTGTAAACTCTGAGGAAACAAGCTTATAACCGCTGAAATTATATATGCCGTCAAAGTTGTATGCGTATGAAGCATTTGGCTCGCACTGACTCTGCACGTAGACCCTGCCGTTGTATTCGATAAAGGTCTTTACGTACTTGTTAGCCATTGAATCGTCCCTGAAATCGAAGCCAACTTCGTGGCTGCTGAGGTCGCCGCCGAGATAGCTGTTGGCTGTCTCGTAGATGAAAGTCTCCCTGAGTACGTCATTGACCTCTGTCATGCTGTCAAGTCTTTCATCTGTAACTGCGAAATAATACTTGGTAAGATTTACAACGTCACCTGCAACATCATTGAATTCGTCCTTATTGAAGTATATCTCATCGCTAAGGTCTACACAGTCAATTGTCGGGTACTGTGGTCTCTGGATCATTTCAAGATTACCCAGAAGCTTATCCACAGCTGCATTATCCTCAAAATAAAGCGCATCTGTTGTACCTTCAACAGTTGAAGCCGTCACATTTGGGTCGCTGCTGGGGTTCATGGGCTGTATCTTTGAGGAGCGCGAAAGCAGTACGCCGCCGCATACTCCGCCGAACAATACGATCGCTGCCGCTGCCGCTGAAAAATACCTGTACAGCTTTGGACGGTTATAGCGCTCGACACCCTCTGCACTTACGGTGAATCCGTCATCAGTGCGTTCTTCCTCGCTCTCCCCTGCCTTTAATATATTGTACTTTCTTCTGCTTATTTCATATATCTTTTCTTTTCTCTTGTCATCCACTGCCTTGTACCTCGTAGATATAGTTTCTATATCTTTTTCCTTACCGCTGAATATCATATCAAGCTCGTCTTTCATATCCTATCCTCCTATCTTGCAAATCCTGCCTGTAACAGCAGCTCACGCAGTCTTTTCACTGCGCGGCTGCATCTGGCGCGGACATTATCGGACGAAAGCTCCACTATCTTTGCTATTTCCTTTGAGCTTCGTCCGTAGAAGTACTTCTGTATGATTATGGTAGAGTCGGGCTCGCCCAGCTCACCCACTTTATCGTAAAGCAGCTGCCGCATCTCCGAAGTCTCAGCTGTCTCGGCAATGTTCTCGTCGGAGATGAACTCCTCATTGTCGTCCATTGCCACATTGCGCTCCTTGTGCCTCGCTACTCTTCTGTATGTATCTACAGCCTTATTACGTGCAACGGTTGCCACAAAGGCTTTAAGGTCGCCGTTTATCTCTTCCTGCTTGTCAAAATAGAAGAAGCAGTGAGCAAATACATCTCCCACACATTCGTCTATATCCTCAGGCTCGGCATAAGACCTGAGCCTTGCATATACTATAGTATAGACGTAGTTGAAGTATTTATCGTAAAAGGCTCGCTGTCCCCTTTCGGGTGCAGATTTAAGCATCTGCCGCAATTCAATATCATTCATATATCTCACTCCTGCTCATGTACATGATTATTGGTATTTCCCCTTTCACTAATACTAATCGCTTTCAGCTTCAAAAACGAAACGTCAGCAAATTTATTTTTATTATTTAACCATATAACGACAAAAAAATCCATTATGGGTATTTACTTTTTCAAGGAAATATGATATTATATTAGTATTATAGATATGGTTAGTCATTTTTTTAACAAGGCAGTTATCATGCCTTTATACAATGGGGGGGGTCGTTATGCAGTTCGTTCTCTGTGCTCTTATCGGCTATCTCTTCGGTAATATCAATCCTGCTTTCATCATATCAAAGCTGAAAGGGTTCGATATCCGTCAAAGAGGGTCAGGCAATGCGGGAGCTTCAAATACTGTTATCACTGTAGGAAAAAAAGCAGGGCTTTTTGTTGCTCTTTTCGATATATTCAAGGCTGTTGCAGCCTCGCTTCTCGGAGCTTATCTGTTCCCTCAGCTCAGGTTCGCAAAGATACTTGCAGGCTCATGCTGCATACTGGGACATATCTTCCCTGTACTTATGAGATTCCGCGGCGGAAAAGGTCTGGCTTCTCTGGGGGGAACTATCCTCGCATTCAATCCCATAGTATTTGTACTGCTTCTCGGCTTTGAGATGCTGCTTGGCTTCTCCGTGGACTATGTCTGCGTTGTACCTGTTACAGGCTCGGTGATCTTCACTATGATATATGCACTGCTTACGGGAGACCCTGTTGGCACTACCATACTTTCCGTTGTGGCTCTGGTCATTCTCTTCAAACATATCGAAAACTTCAAGAGAATACAGAACGGCACGGAGGCTCATATAAGCTTCCTCTGGAAAAAGGATCAGGAGATCGCAAGGATACGAAAAAACACAAACGATTAAAAAGTCCCTTCGGGGGCTTTTTTGTGACCATATGCGTCAGCCGCAGCGCTCCAGTACTCAGCGGCAGTTAGGAGTCTTTCTTATGCAGAGCAAATCCTCGGATATGTGCGAGGGACCTCTCGTCAGCAAAATCATTCTTTATACTATCCCTATCATTCTCACAGGCGTTTTGCAGCTTCTCTTCAATGCCGCAGACCTTGTGGTGGTAGGACGGTGCTGCGGAAGCAATTCCGTTGGCGCGGTAGGCGCTACAGGCGCACTTATAAACCTTATGGTAAACCTGTTCATCGGTCTTTCTGTGGGCGCAGGCGTTACCGTGGCTCACGGTATCGGCTCGGGAAGGAGCGAGGACGTTCACAGAACAGTACATACTGCCATACCCACTGCACTTATATGCGGAGCCCTGCTCACTGTTGTAGGCTTGCTCTTCTCCGAGACATTCCTGAAACTTATGGACACTCCAAAGGAGCAGCTCAGTCTCGCCACTTCTTATATGAGGATATACTTCTGCGGTACTATCGCGAGCATGCTGTATAACTTCGGCTCAGCCATTCTCCGAGCCGCAGGCGATACAAAAAGTCCGCTGTACTACCTTACCGCCGCAGGCTTCCTCAATGTTATACTGAACCTGATTTTTGTCATATTATTCCATATGGACGTGGCGGGAGTTGCACTTGCCACGGCTATATCCCAGACCTTTTCGGGACTGCTCATAGTCCGCGCTCTTATGAAGAGAGAGGACGCCTGCCGACTGGATCTTAAAAAGCTCCACATCTACGGCAGACAGCTCAAGCGTATTCTACAGATAGGCTTCCCCGCAGGTATACAGTCCTCACTTTTCGCAGTATCCAATGTTATAATACAGTCCTCTATAAACTTCTTCGGTCCAGTTGTTAACACGGGAAACGCCGCTGCTCAGAATATAGAGGGCTTCGTGTACACATCTATGAACTCATACAGCCAGACCTCCCTGAACTTCACAGGTCAGAACTATGGTGCAGGGAAGCTTGACCGTATCAAAAAAATCATGTGGATATGTCTTATCGCGGTATTCTGTACGGGAATGGCAATGGGGCTCACAGCTCTGCTCTTCGGCAGGCCGCTGCTGTCCATCTACATTACTGACTCTGAAGAGGCTATAAAGTACGGCATGGTGCGTATGACCTACATTATGATACCATACTTCCTCTGCGGACTTATGGATGTGACCACGGGACTTATCCGCGGTCTGGGAAGCTCCGTGCTGCCCATGCTCATTACTGTGCTTGGCGTTGTTGGTATTCGTCTTGGCTGGATATACATTGTATTCAGGATACCACAGTACCACAGCATCAAGAGCCTGTATCTCTCCTACGCAATCTCATGGCTTGCCACATTCGGAGTTGAGCTCATAGTATTCCTGATACTCATGCGCAAGCTGAAAAAACAGCAGATATGAGGTCAGCCATGAGCCGTTAGCTTGTATGGGCGCACAGTTAAGCAGTGCCCCAAATCTTTGATTTGGCTGGCAATGCTATATGCAAAGCTGTGCACCCGCAATATCCGACTGATAACAGCATGAATCAGCCCCGAGGCATTGCCTCGGGGCTGAACTTTTATATGCGTTCTTAGCCGTCTTTCTACTTTTTAATAATAGAGCAGGAAGTAAAAGCTGCTTCTTCCTCGCGGATAAAGTAGCCCTGCTCGGCACTGCACACAGGACACTCCTTGGGAGGCTCGCTGCCAACATGGATATGACCGCAATTAAGGCATATCCACCGCTGCTGTGTGTCGTCGCTGCGGAAGAGTTTACCCTCACGGTAAAGCTCCGCGTAATAGGCAAAACGCTGCTTATGCTCATTCTCTATCTCAGCTATGGCACGGAACTTCTGTGCCGCCTCCGTGAAGCCCTCATCGTCGGCTATACGTGCAAAATCGGGATACACCACGATGTGCTCTTTGTCCTCTTCCTTTTGTGAAGCGTCAAGAAGCTGCTGGATATCCTCGAATACATCGGCGGGATAGCCCGCGGTAACGTCCACGGTCTGCCCTTCGGCTTCTTTCATAAGCTTCCAGAACACCATTGCGTGGCGTTCCTCCTGCTCGGCTGTGAACCTGAACATTCGCTCGATTCCTATGAGCTTCTGCTGCTGTGCTATAAGCGCTGCCTGATAGTACCTCTGACGTGACTGGCACTCACCTGCAAAGGCCCGCATGAGATTCATGCGGGTCCGGCTTTTGTTGAGATCTGTTTGCATTATACCACTTCCTTTCAGAAACAGTATCTGCAAATTTTTTCAGAATATTCCGAATATCAATCGTCAAGTATGGTATAACGGTACTTCATGATATTCTCGGGATTCTTCAGTCTGATATTCTGGATATGTCCGCACTGCGGGCAGGCATCACAAATGACCTGACTTCTCTTTGGTTTCAGCTTCATCTCTTCGCCCTCGGGATAAAACTGAACCGCATAAGGCGTCACAAGGGTTCCTCTTACGACCTTTGTCGCACAAAACTCACAAACATTATCCATTAAATCGCCCCCCTTGTAAATAAAAATAGTATTTTTTCTATTATACCACATTTTTAGCCTTATGTCAACAAAAAGAGCGGACTAAATTGTCCGCTCTTTAATGAATTCAGCTTTTTATCATATTTCGTTAACTTTTCTCTTAACGTAAGATGTGTGGAGAACCTCATGTGCCTTGTGGCTGCCGGGCTTCTCGAAGAATTCCTCGTAAACCTTCTTGATAGCAGGGTTCTCGTGAGACTGTCTGAGAGGCATTGACTTGTCGAGGTTGTAGAGCACCTTAGCTCTCTCTTCTCTGATGTCAACGAAGTTTCTTACGCCCATAGGAACCTGTGGCTGACCGCCGCCGTTTACACAGCCGCCGGGACAAGCCATGATCTCGATGAACTGAGCGTCGCACTTGCCTGCTCTAATATCGTCAAGAACCTTTCTTGCGTTAGCAAGACCGCTTGTTACGATAACCTTTACCTTGTTGCCGGCAACGTCGTATGTTGCTTCCTTGATATCCTTAGTACCACGAACCTCCGGGAGATCTGTTACGTTCTCGCCTGTGAGTGTGTATACAGCTGTTCTGAGAGCAGCCTCCATAACACCGCCTGTAGCGCCGAAGATAACGCCTGCACCTGTTGAGATACCCAGCGGATCATCGAACTTCTCATCGGGAAGTGAGTTGAAGAGGATACCTGCGCGCTCGATCATTCTGCCAAGCTCACGTGTTGTGAGAGCATAGTCAACATCAGGTACGCCTGCTGCGCTCTGATCGGGTCTGCCGATCTCGAACTTCTTAGCTGTACATGGCATGATAGATACCATAACGATGTTCTTGGGATCGATGCCCATCTTCTGAGCATAGTATGTCTTAGCTGTTGCACCGAACATCTGCTGTGGTGACTTACAGCTTGAAAGGTGATCGAGAAGATCAGGATAGTAGTGCTCACAGAACTTTACCCAACCTGGTGAGCATGATGTGATAAGAGGAAGTGTTCCGCCGTTTGAGAAACGATCAAGGAACTCTGTAGCTTCTTCCATGATTGTGAGGTCAGCAGCAAAGTCTGTATCGAATACCTTGTCGAAGCCCAGTCTGCGGAGAGCAGCTGCCATCTTGCCTTCTGCGTTTGTGCCGATAGGATTGCCGAAGCACTCGCCGAGACCTGCACGAACAGCAGGAGCTGTCTGTACGAGAACTGTCTTCTCGGGATCAGCGATAGCTGCAAGAACTTCCTTGGTGTAGTCCTTCTCGGAGAGAGCACCAACAGGACATACTGCGATACACTGTCCGCAGGATACGCAGCTTGTCTCGCCCAGTCCCATATCGAATGCAGAGCCGATATATGTCTTGAATCCACGCTCGTTAGCACCGATAACGCCGATGCCCTGTGTCTTTGCACATACTGCTACGCAACGGCGGCAAAGGATACACTTGTTATTGTCACGGTACATATGAGGAGCAGAATTGTCTACCTCGTACTCGTTCTTTACGCCGTCATACTTTGTAGCGTCCTCAACGCCGTAGTCCTTAGCAAGCTTCTGGAGCTCGCAGTTGCCGCTTCTTACGCAGGAGAGGCACTTTCTGTCATGAGTTGAAAGGATGAGCTCGAGAGTCTTCTTTCTTGACTCGATGACCTTTGGTGAGTTTGTGAGGATCTCCATATTGTTGGAACATGGGTATACGCAGCCTGCAACCAGACGGAAGCCTCTGCCCTCGTTTACCTCTGTAACGCAGATACGGCAGGCACCGATCTCGTTGATCTCCTTCATATAGCAAAGTGTAGGAATCTCAAATCCAGCCTTGTGAGCAGCTTCAAGAACAGTAGTGCCCTTGGGGACTTCAAATTCAACACCGTTGATTTTTACTGTAATATTTTCCATTACTATTCCTCCGCTTACTTCTTGATGATTGCCTTGAACTTACATGTAGCGATACAAGCACCGCACTTCACGCACTTAGTCTTGTCGATCTCCATTGCAGCAAGCTTCTTGCCGGGAGCGATGTAATCTGTTCTTGTGATAGCGGAAGCAGGACACTGCTTAGCACACATACCGCAGCCGATACACTTATCCTTTTCGATCTCGAAGCTGAGGAGGTCCTTACATACGCCTGCAGGACACTTCTTGTCAACAACGTGAGCGATGTACTCATCACGGAAGCATCTGAGTGTTGAGAGAACAGGGTTAGGAGCAGTCTGACCGAGACCGCAGAGAGAGTTAGCCTTGATGTGGTAAGCCAGCTCTTCAAGCTTGTCGAGATCCTCAAGAGTTCCCTTGCCCTTTGTGATCTTGTCAAGGATCTCCCACATTCTCTTAGTACCGATACGGCATGGTGTACACTTACCGCAGGACTCGTCAACTGTGAACTCGAGGAAGAACTTAGCGATATCTACCATACAGTTATCTTCGTCCATAACGATAAGTCCGCCTGAACCCATCATTGAACCGATACCGATAAGGTTATCGTAATCGATGGGAATATCGAAGTTTGAAGGATCGATACATCCGCCTGAAGGACCACCTGTCTGAGCAGCCTTGAACTTCTTGCCGTTGGGGATACCGCCGCCGATCTCTTCGATAACTTCGCGGAGCGTAGTACCCATAGGAACTTCTACGAGACCTGTGTTCTTGATCTTGCCGCCGAGAGCGAATACCTTAGTACCCTTTGACTTCTCGGTACCCATTGATGCGAACCACTGTGCACCGTTGAGTATGATCTGTGGGATATTAGCATATGTCTCAACATTGTTGAGGATAGTTGGCTTCTGGAAAAGACCTTTTTCAGCAGGGAAAGGAGGTCTTGGACGGGGCTCGCCGCGGTTACCCTCGATTGATGTCATAAGAGCTGTCTCCTCACCGCAGACGAAAGCGCCTGCACCGAGACGGAGGTCGATATCGAAGCAGAAATCTGTTCCGAAGATGTTCTTGCCCAGCATGCCGTTCTCACGAGCCTGCTTGATAGCGATGTTAAGACGCTCAACAGCGATAGGATACTCAGCACGGACATAAATATAACCCTGTGTTGCGCCGATAGCATAACCTGCGATAGCCATAGCCTCAAGTACAACATGGGGGTCGCCCTCAAGTACTGAACGGTCCATGAATGCGCCCGGGTCACCCTCGTCAGCGTTACAGCAAACGTACTTCTGGTCAGCGTTGGGAACGATGTTGCGGGCAAGCTTCCACTTCATACCTGTTGGGAATCCGCCGCCTCCGCGTCCGCGAAGACCTGAATCGAGGATTGTCTGGATAACGTCCTCGGGAGTCATAGTTGTTAGGACCTTACCGAGAGCCTCATAACCGTCACGTCCTATGTACTCGTTGATATTTTCAGGATTGATAACACCGCAGTTTCTGAGAGCAACACGGTGCTGCTTTTTGTAGAATGAAGTATCGTCAAGAGACTTGATCTCGTCGCCTACGACTGTCTCCTCATAGAGGAACTCCTTAACAGGGCTGCCGCCGATGAGGTGCTCGTCAACGATACGTGGGATCTCCTCTACCTTAACGCGTGAGTAGAAAGAGCCCTCGGGATATACGATCATGATAGGACCGCGCTCGCAGAGTCCGAAGCAGCCTGTCTTAACGATCTGTACCTTATCTGTAAGTCCCTTATCTGCAAACTGCTTTTCGAGCTCCTCAATGATCTTGGGTGAGCCTGAAGATGTACAGCCTGTACCGCCGCAGACAAGGACGTGTCTTTCATATTTTGAAGAAGCATTGCCATGTGTTCTGAGAGCAACCTCGCCCTTCATGCTGTCTCTGACAACCTTGAGTTCTTCAAGAGTTTTCATAAGTTAACCTCCTAAATGGTAATGTTTGGAATCAAGCGTATTTTTCAATGATCTTGTCAACGTCGTCAACAGTAAGACGTCCGTAAACGTCCTCGTTAACTGTGAGGACGGGTGCAAGACCGCAGGCACCGATGCAGCGGCAAGCGTCAAGTGAGAACTTACCGTCGGGTGTGCATTCTCCTCCGCCTATTCCAAGCTTTTCCTGAAGCTTATTGTAGATATCTCCGGAACCCTTAACATAGCAGGCTGTACCGAGACAGACAGAAATTGTGTACTCTCCCTTTGGATACAGTGAGAACTGAGCGTAGAAAGTTACAACGCCGTAGATCTTCTCGAGCGGGATACCTGTGTTGTCGGAAATAATTGCCTGAACCTCGATCGGAAGGTAGCCGTAAATTTCCTGAGCTTTCTGAAGGATAGGCATAAGAGCACCCTTGTCGTTCTTCTTTTCTTCGATGACCTTGAGGAGCTCAGCCTCCTGCTCTGGAGTACCCTTGAAGGGAACAGTTGATTTAGCTGAATTCATTTAATGGACCTCCTTGTGTAATAGCTGTGAAAAATGTAACAATGTCGAACATAAAAAATTTATGAGACAAAATATCATATCTCACATATCTTAAGTATTATACCATATATCACAAAAAAATGCTATCTCCATTTTAGCCTAATTAGCCTCTAAATTACTGTCTATTTTGCACAATGTTTGCCAATATAAAGCTTTTGTATCGCCTTAACATTTACATCTGTCAATGCACATAGTTCGCCGATAGGTTTAGTCCCGTGCTCGCTTACACTTTACAAATGTCAGTGTTTGTGTTTTTTATGAACATTAAAAATTTATTATCTTACTGCTATTAATTTATGTTCATTTATTTTCTTTGAATATTTCACGGTTTATCTGCCTTTTTACGTTGCTCAGGATATGATTTTATTTATATATGTAAATACTTATTTACGCAAAATTCACAAATTTAATACTTTCAGAATCATTGACAAATCACTTTTCCTATTGTATAGTAAAATTACATTATATACATGATCAAGATACTTTTCGCTTATGAAGGTATGTTCTGCACTGCGTACCCGCATAAGCCCGCATCGCCGCAACGGCAAGGAGGAACTTATGAGTTTACCAAACGATCCCGTGATCTTACTGAGCTATATCAATACACTTCTTCGTGATGAATACTCATCTTTCGAGGAGCTCTGCAAAAGTCTCTGTACATCTTCCGAGGATATAAGTACAAAATTGAAGGGTATCGGTTATGTATACGATCCAAATACAAATTCATTTAGGTAGTATGCGCCTAAAAATGCGTATACTCGGTCGGCTCAATGCCGAATGGGAGGGCTTATGAAAACAATTATCAAACGAATCACGGCAGCTGCGGCTTCCGCTGTTATCGCCGTGTGCTCCGCAGGCTTCAGCAACAGCTTCGGAGCTGACACAGAAGAGCCACCGCTTTTCAAAGTACATTTTGAGCTTGGCGACGATGTTACAATCGTTCCCGACGACGACGGAAATGTCCCCGAGATAAAAGACGTGGAAAAGGAATACAACGCCGCAGTATTCATGCCAAAAGCCGAGCTTGAAAGAGAGGGCTATTACTTTACTGGCTGGACTGCCGACAATGTCTACGGCTACAAGGGCGGTATGGTTTATCGTGTTCCCGATCACGATGTTACTATAACTCCTGTCTGGAACAAAAAGGGTGATAAAGACGTACATACAGTCAAGTATAGCGTCGAGCTAGACGGCGAAGTAAATGAGGAGTACGAAAAGCTTGTTCCGCCTGATAAAGGCATTTCAGGCAGCTTTATCGAGATCTCCATGTATTCATTCCCACGGGACGGATACAAGCAGTACGGCTGGACTGACGGCACTCACCTTTTTAAAGGTCAGGAATATATAATCATTCAGGACGAAGATATCACTCTTACTCCTAACTGGTATAAGAAGTACCTGCTTACATATACCGTTGGAGACGCAGACAGAGTCAACGGCGCCACAAAGCAGGAATACGAGGTAATAGAAACAGGCGAGGTCAATCTCCAGAACAGCTCTCGTTTCTCACGAAACGGCTTTGAGATAATCGGCTGGCACTGTGAGACTGACGGTAAGGACTATAAATGCGACCAGAAGTTTGTTATGCAGTCAAGCGACGTTATTATGACACCTATCTGGTTCGCCATCAATTACAACGTTGTATTCTTTGCCAACACCAAGTCCGACGATGACGATATAAGAATAAAGGGCAAGACCGATACCACCATAACGATCCCCGAGTGCACAGCTGTCAATGAGGGCTATACATTCGGAGGCTGGGAGAAAGACGACAAAATATATCAGCCCGGCGACGAGTACCTTATCGTTGGCGAAAAGCCCGGTCTCGGCGTTTTCTTCAATGCTGTATGGACTCCCGCAGGCAGTGAGCCAACAACAACAACAACATCATCATCATCATCTGCCACAACGACAGTTACGACTACAACTGCAACATCTACTTTAAGCGCAACTTCAACTTCCACATCAACGACCACTGCTCCCACAACCACAATTTCAAGCGATATCAAGCCGTATTCATATGTTGTAGTTGTACGGGATAAAAAGACAAATGAACTCATCAATGACGTTGTTTTGAACGCAAGCTGGTATGTTGCATATGAGATCAACGGACAGGATGTATCTACAGGTCCTCTTGAACTCATTGACACCTCTAAAGGAAATCCAGCTGTTTTCAGCTATGAAAAGTACAAAGACGCCAAGAAGTGCAGTTTCTCCATAGACGGAGTACAGGGTGGATCACCTTACATCTTCAACAATGAAGACTGCGTTATTGAATCAGATGATGAAAAGCACATCGTTTACTACAATGTTTACCTGACCAAGCCCGATATCTCCTACGGAGACGCAAACTGTGACGGCAACGTTGATATGTCCGATGTCGTACTTATCATGCAGGCTCTTGCAAATCCCGACAAATATGATGTGGACGGCACTTCAGAAAACTGCCTCACAAAGGCAGGCAGGCTCAATGCAGACGTAAACCAGGAGTCCCCTGGCCTCACAACTGATGATGCTTTAGTCATTCAGATGTATCTGCTGGGTTTGGTAGACAAGCTTCCGCTGATCTAAGAAATTATCCGCTAATAAAAAAATACACCGAGAATATGAGAAATTTCCTCACGTTCTCGGTGTTTTGCTTTATATAATTCCAAGTCCTTCAAGCAGGAGCTTCAAGCCTATGAGTATCAGTATGATACCGCCTGCTATCTCGGCTTTCTTTTCGTACTTGCTGCCGAACCTGTGACCGATAAAAACTCCCAGCAGCGAAAGTGCAAAGGTTATAACGCCTATCATGGTCACTGAGAAAAACAGGTCTGTCTTTTCAGCGGCAAAAACTATTCCTACAGCGAGTGCGTCAATGCTTGTTGCAATGGCAAGCATTGTGAGTTCCTTTAAGTCCAGCCTGTACTCCCTGCCGCCCTCGTCATCTTCGTCATCATGCAAAGCTTCCCATATCATCTTTCCGCCGATAAATGCAAGAAGTCCGAAGGATACCCAGTGGCTGAAAGAGCTTATGACATTGGCAAAGCGGCTCCCGAGGAAATAGCCTATAACGGGCATTACTCCCTGAAATACCCCAAAGAACAGAGCCGTGATAACTCCGCCTTTAAGGTCGAGCTTCTTCATGCTCAGCCCCTTACAGACCGAGACCGAAAAGGCGTCCATTGCCAGTCCCACCGAGATAAGAATAAGTTCCGCTAAATTCATAAAAACGATCCTCTCAAAACAATCAGGATACTATACAGCACCCGAAACTTCAAGTGCTTATTATATACTATATGAAACAGGAAGTCAATATATTTCTGTTTGTCCGAAATAACTCATAAAACATATTCAAATATATAATCGTCCATGACATAGCCGTTTCCTATGTCAGTTACGACTTTGTCCACTATCTCAAATCCTGTCTTTTTATAAACGGCTATGGCTCTGTCGTTGTGCTTGTTTACTGTGAGGTATACCCTCTTCTTACCGAGAGCTCTCCCCTCCGCAAAGACACGCTCCAGCATTTCTGCTCCGATACCTCTGCCCCGCTTATCGCTTCGCAGGTAGAGCTTGCTGAGGAAAAAGCGGTCGCCGCTCTCGGGCTTTAAGCCTATGTAGCCGCAGAGCTCCCCGTCCTCACGGACTGCAAGATAGTAGTAGCCCTGCTCTTTTATCTGGGACTGCATAGCCTCATAGGACTGAAACTTTTCCACCATGTAGTCTATCTGTCCGTAACTGATCATACCCACAAAGCACTCGTGCCATATTTTGTCTGCAAGCTCTGCCACCTCGCGGAGCTCGCTGTCTGTTGTTACTTTTTCAATTGTAATACTCATGGTTCTACTCCTGTATTGCAAAAGGGACAGTTTATACTGTCCCTTTTATATCTTATTCTTCGTCAGGCATTTCCCAGTTGTGGTAAACGTTCTGAACGTCATCGTTCTCTTCGAGATGCTCCAGAAGAAGATTCATCTTCTTGATGTGATCCTCGTCTGTAAGTGTTGTATAAGTTGAAGGGATCATTTCCGACTCGGCAGAAATAACGTTGTAGCCCTTTGCTGTAAGACCCTCGCGGAGAGCATGAACGCTCTCGGGAGCGCACTCGATCTCAACTGTTTCCTCGTTGATGTCGAAGTCCTCACCGCCGAACTCGAATACGTCCTCCATTACCTTGTCCTCGTCAAGACCTGTGTTCTCAAGGACAACGATGCCCTTGTTTGTGAACATGAAAGATACGCAGCCGATAGTACCAAGATTGCCGCCGAACTTATCGAAGTAGTGACGGACTTCACCTGCCGTTCTGTTACGATTGTCTGTAAGGCACTCTACGATAACAGCTACGCCGTTAGGACCGTATCCCTCATATGTGATGTTCTCGTAGTTGTTCTTGTCGCCGTCGCCTGCTGCTTTCTTGATGATACGGTCGATATTATCGTTAGGCACGTTGTTGGACTTTGCCTTTGCGATAAGATCACGAAGCTTAGCATTGTTATTTGGGTCGGGACCGCCTTCCTTAACTACAACAGTGATCTCACGTCCGATCTTGGTGAAGATCTTACCCTTTGCAGCATCGGTAGCTTCTTTCTTACGTTTGATATTGTTCCATTTTGAATGACCTGACATAGTTTACACTCCTATCTGTTAATGATTAAATCTATCTCGTTTTCATCGGGTTCCTCAAATATACCTGCGAACTTCTCTGCAAGACCATTGTCAACGTAATAGGCGCTGATCTTACCCTCGGCTATGAGACCGTTGCGCTTTGCAATGCGCTCCCGCCACAGCTCGTCGGATACTTTTAGGTAGTGCAGCTCGCAGTGTATACCGTTCTCCCCGAAAAATCTCCTTGCATATTCGCGTTCAGCCCTCGTCCAGAAGCCCCAGTCGAGGACAACATTCGTACCTGTTCCGACTATTTCCAGTGCCTTGCGGTAAAGCAGCTCCTCTGCACGCTCCACATAGGTATCAAGCATTTCGCCTGCGCCCTCGGGAAAAAGCGCCAGCGTTATCTCGTCCACCGAGAGTATGACCGCTTTGCGCTCAGCTCTCAGTTTCTGTGCATATGTGGATTTTCCGCTGCATATCTTTCCGCAGGTCATGATGACATCAGCCATTTTCATTATCCTCCAAAGTCATCATCACAGCAAAAAGCTCTTTTATACGCCGGTCCTGACCTGTGAGGTAAAGGTAGCCGAAAAGGCACTCCACAGCCGTGGCTCTGCGGTATTCAGCCGCGTCCGCGTGCTTTGGCACAGTGTTTCCCGTAGCATTCCTGCCCCTTTTCAGCACTGCAAGCTCATGTTCGCTGAGCTCCTCAGCCAAAAGGTCATAAGCCCTTGACTGGAACTCCGCACAGACAAGCTTTATCTTTGCGGAATGGAGCTTGGCAACAGGCATATTCGCCTGACGAAGCAGATGCTCCCTCACAAGAGTATCGTAAACGCTGTCACCTAAAAACGCAAGTGTCAGCGGACTGTACATGTTAGCTTCACGCTCTGTAAGTTTTTCTGTGCTCATATCAGTTTACAAAGTCGAACTCAAAGCCCTCAAGGCTTACGGTGTCGCCCTCCTGTATGCCCATTTCCTCAAGCTTTGCGATTATGCCGCTGTTGATAAGCACACGCTGGAAGTACTGGAGCGACGAATAGTCGTCGGGATCAACAGTACGCATGATAGGACGTATCCACGGCGCGTCAACGAAGTAAATATCGTCTTCGACAGTGATCTCGAACTTCTTGTCAACGCCCAGCATCTCATCAAGCTCTTCCTGTGGTATGGGCTCTGCTTCAAACTCTCTGATAGGCGGCAGAGTATCAAGTACCTCTGAAACCTTTTTGATAAGCTCAGCCGTACCCTGAGTAGTTGCAGCTGATATGCAGAAAAATGGTATATTCTTGTCCTCAATAAATTTGCGGAATCTCTCTATCTGCTCCTCAGTCGCCATGTCTGATTTATTGGCAGCCACGATCTGAGGACGCTCGGCAAGCTCCTCGTTGAACTTTGCAAGCTCAGCGTTGATAACGACAAAGTCCTCGCAGGGATCGCGTCCCTCAATGCCTGAAACATCGACTACATGGACAATAAGTCGGCAGCGCTCAACGTGTCTGAGAAACTCGTGTCCCAGTCCGACGCCGTCTCCTGCGCCCTCGATAAGTCCGGGGATATCAGCCATTACGAAGGACTTTTCCTCCTCTACCTTTACAACTCCCAGAACAGGAGTCAGGGTAGTAAAATGGTAATTTGCTATCTTAGGCTTTGCAGCACTTACAACAGAGATAAGTGTGGATTTTCCAACATTGGGATAGCCCACAAGTCCCACGTCCGCAAGGAGCTTCAGCTCCAGTGTGACCTCGAACTCCTCACCGGGATAGCCCGGTTTTGCGAATTTCGGTATCTGACGGGTAGATGTGGCAAAGTGGACATTGCCCTTGCCGCCCTGTCCTCCGCGAGCCAGAACCTTGGGCTCGTCCGTGGACATATCCGCCATTATCCTGCCGCTTTTCGCGTCACGGATAACTGTACCTCTCGGTACTTTTATGATAAGGGGCTGTGCGCTCTTACCCGTGCAGTTCCTTCCGCTGCCGTTTTCACCGCGGGCAGCCACATACTTTCTCTTGTATCTGAAATCTATCAAAGTCGAGAAATTATCATCGACCTGAAAGATAACATCTCCGCCGCGTCCGCCGTCGCCGCCGTCGGGACCGCCTGCCGCTACATACTTTTCACGGTGAAATGACACAGCGCCGTCGCCGCCGTCGCCCGCTTTGATCTTTATTTTCGCCTGATCAACGAACATTTCCGACCTCCCTTTCTAAAGAAAAATCCCAAGCTAAAGCTCGGGATTTATTGTCACGTTATGGCTGTTACTGCTCAATCTCGTAAACAGAAACCTTCTTACGGTCACGTCCGTAACGCTCAAACTTTACCTTACCGCTTACTGTAGCGAATAATGTATCATCTGAACCGATGCCGACACCGTTACCAGGATGGATATGTGTACCTCTCTGGCGAACAAGAATGTTACCTGCCTTAACGAACTGGCCGTCAGCTCTCTTAACACCAAGTCTCTTAGCCTCAGAATCACGTCCGTTCTTTGTAGAACCGCCGCCCTTCTTATGAGCAAAGAACTGCATACTAATCTTAAACATACTTACACCTCCGAAATAGTGATTTTGATAGTTTTAGGGTATTCTTCCAGTATAGCCTCAAAATGCTGTTTTAAAACATTCAGCAGACGTGATGAATTCTCACTGACCTCTCCGCATATACATTCGATAACGTTATCGCCCACATTTACGTCGGGCTCCATACCGAGCTCATTGAGAATATTTGCAGTAAGCTGTACAGCTGAGGAAACAGCAGCACAGACAACGTCTTTACCGGCCTCGGCATGACCCGAATGGCCGCTGAACCTAAAGCCTGTCAGAAGCCCCTGCTTTTCATAAAATTCAGCGCGGATCATGATCAAGCCTTGATAGCTTCGATCTTTACCTGTGTGTAAGGCTGTCTGTGACCCTGCTTCTTCTTCTCACCCTTCTTGGGCTTGTAAGTGAAAACAGTGATCTTCTTAGCCTTGCCGTTCTTCAGAACCTTTGCGCTTACAGCTGCACCGTCAACATAAGGTGTACCGATCTTGAGTCCATCGTCTGCTCCGAGAGCTACTACCTTGTCGAAAGTAACTGTCTCATCAGCCTCTGCTGCGAGCTTCTCGATGAAGATGATATCTCCCTCGTTTACCTGATACTGCTTTCCGCCGGTTTCAATAACTGCGTACATATTGTGGCACCTGCCTTTTCAATAAACTCGCTGTTACAGGCGTGTGAACGCACAACTTTAAAGCCTGTTTACAAGCGGCAATAATATTTTATCACAATAGTACGGCTTTGTCAAGCTTTTTTTACTATTTCTCCGCAAAATACTGATTTTTTATTTCACCAGTGACAAATGTCACTTATTTAGTGACATTTGTTATATTGAAAAACAACTCAGGGCATTGTATAATTTAAGTGTGATCAAAAGCTGACGTCATGAGGACGTTGCTGCGGAGCTTGTTCAGGCAGAAATTGATCAAAAAGAATGGAGTGGATATCATGAAAAAATTCTTATCATATATTTTAACTGCAATTTGCTTTCTTTCGCTCATATCGTGTACTTCGCCCTCTGAGGATATGAACAAAGTCGCTGACATTGCTGATGAGGTGCAGGATTATGTTCAGAAGGCCTATGATACAAAGGTTGAATTTGTTTCCACGGATCGAATAAATGATGATTACTATTACACCTATAAAGACGTAAACGGTTTTGAATTTACAGTCGATCTTAATTGTATACAATGCGATTGGTGGCCCAAAAGGACATATAATGCGAGCGATAATTATATAGCGGGATACCTCAAAGCTCACCCAAAAAATTTAAATGTATTCAAAATGGAAGGTCACGATTTCAGAACAGAAAAACACGGACAATATGTACTTTACTACGACAGTTATTATGATATTGATGAAGCTGCCGAATTTGCCCTTAAATACATAGACAAGATAGAGCTTCCCAAAATAAACTATGCTAAAAAGCCTGAATCGCTCTCATATATGAACAGTAAGCGTGTAAAATTGTATTTCAAGCCCAAAGGCTTAGACTACGAATGGAATAATTATAAATCTATGGAGTTTCCCTACGAATCATACCAACCCCCGGAAGAGCTCTCGAAACAGATCAAATCATGGCATATACAGCAGCTTCAGCGGAATGATGATACCGAACATCTTTCTCGGATACCCGATGAGGATATAAAAAAATACGGCAAATAACAATAAAGCCTGAGTGAAAACTCAGGCTTTTTATTATGCTTACCAGACTCTGTAGCCCTCGTGGCCTATCTTGTAGGAAGTACCGGGAACATAGAGATCGCTTGGTTTGAGCTCCTGACCTTTCTCCTTAGCGGTATCGATAGCTCTCTTGAGCTCTCTGAATGCCACACTGTTGGTAACGATACGTGTCACGCTCTCCTGACTGGGACTTGTGCTGAGGAACTCAAGCACTGCCTGCTGGAGATAGAAATAGGTACGAAGCTGGGTCTTCTTGAATTCAAGGTTCTGCTGATCGTCGCCCTCGCCCTCGATGAGGAAGAGGCTGTCGCCCTCACGGTAGCCAAGTGTAAACTTTGCAAATATCTCGGGGATAAATACTCTTATCTCGGCAGCAAGGTTCTTGTCGCCCTCAACCAGTTCCTCAAGCTTATCAGCCATTGCAACATACTCTTCGTGATTGTTGATCTTTTCCATTGTTTTGATAGTCTCTTTGGCAGCGTTCATTACCAGCTCCTTATTGAACGGGCACTGGTCGTCCTCACGCTGAACGAAGATAGCGTACTGCTTTTCGGAAACAAATGTCTCCTCGGCATGCATTTCCTTCTCAACATATTCCTCAAAGTACTTCGGGAGCTCTACGCATACAGAACCGTTTATACGTACCTCGATGATCTTCTTCTCCTTGTACTTTGCAAGGTATATTCTAAGCCAGTAGTACTTCTTTGAGCCGAGATACTTCGGTATCTCTGTTCTGAGGAAGTTCACCAGCATCGTTGGTGGCTTGTCCTTTACGCCTATTCTTACAACGGACTGGCAGTACATATCGAAGTCGTAGTGCTGTCTGAGGAAATCAACAGGAACGTGGATAGGATTCTTCTTATTGATTGACTGATCGAGCGGGTGCCATACGCCGCCGAAGAATATCTCAACAGCCATATTTGCAGCCTCGGTCTCGTCCTGACCCTGCGAGTCAACAGGCTCGATGAGGGGCTCGTCGAAATCGTCATGCTTTATGATGAAGACGGTCTGAAGTATCTTTACACCATCGCTTTCGTCCAGCTTGCCTACCTGTACGTCGATGGTAAAGCCCTTTGGCATGATTATACAATCATCGTAAAGAGTTCCGTTGAGCTTTGCGTTAAGACCCTCCAGCACGGCGTTCTTTACTTCTACCTTCGGATCAAGTGCCTGTACTTCCTCGGTCTTCTGATTGTTCTTCTTCTTGAAAATACCCATTTTCTATTCTCCTTAATATGATAATATCAATATATGCTCTGCATAATATTAAACTGTGAATTTAACTGCTGCCCAGCCCTCGCGGACTTCGGGCTCGGGATCCTTGAAGCCAACAGACTTCAGTGCATCTATCACCTCATCCATGCGCTCCTCGATGATACCCGAAACAATAAGGATACCGTCCTTTCTCAGGTAGCGCAGGAAGCTGTCCTTCATGGCAATGAGCACATCAGCAACTATATTTGCTGCGATTATGTCGTACTTGTCGTCGATCTCGTCGGCAAGCTTTTCATCTGTGAGGATATTGCCGAAATAGGTCTTGTAAACATCGGGTGAGATGTGGTTCTTTACTGCATTTTCAAGGGCAGTTACCGCAGCGTTCTCCTCGATGTCAACTGCAACAGCGCTTTTTGCACCCAGAAGCATTGCTCCAATGGAGAGTATACCGCTTCCGCAGCCCATATCCAGCAGCTTGTCTCCCTTGTTCAGGTACTTTTCCAGCACCTCGAGACAAAGCCTTGTGGTATGGTGCTTGCCTGTGCCGAAGCTTGAAGCAGGGTCTATCTCAAGGATTATCCTGCCGTCGGAGTTGTCATAGTCCTCCCATGAGGGCTTTATGACCAGCTTCTCACCCACCTTGAAGGGCTTGAAATACTGCTTCCAGTTGTTTGCCCAGTCCTCCTCACGGATACTTGACATCTCGGCTTCAAGCCTGCCGTAAGCGCCTTCGGTATCGGCTGCCTTCATCTCGGCAAGCATGGACTTGATAGCGATGAGCATTTCTGCTCCCTGTCCGTTTGACGGGATATACACCGTGATACAGGTCTCGCACTCGGAGAGTCCCATAAGGTCGTCATCGATATAGTCCCACTGACCGTTTTTGTTTTCAAGGAACTCCTTGAAGTCCTCGGGGTCCTTTATCGAAAAGCCCTTGATGCCGATATCTCCCAGCTTTGAGCAGAGAAGCTCAATGCCCTCGGTAGTCGTATAGATGTTGACTTCTGTCCATTCCATTAGTTAAATTACTCCTTAATTGCAAATAAGCATAAGATATAAGAGTACATCATCGCTGTCAACAATGCCGTCGCCGCTGATATCGGCAGCAGCTATCTCAGAGCTTGTCAGCACCGAGATGCCCTCAGGGAGCATGCCGAGGCTGTTGAGGTACTCATTTATAAGCGCAAGGTCATAGGCATTGAAAGCTCCGTCGTTATTGACGTCGCCTGTGTCAAAGATCTCAGGCTCGCCTGCGTAGCAGAGCTTTGTGAGCTCCACATATCCGCGTTTGCCGTTTATCTTTACCTCGCCCACTGTTCCGCTGACGCTGAGCACATTGACAACGTTTCCGTCTGTCAGTAAAGCAATAGCGTCTTTTTGAGCTTTAGCGTCCGACCATACCTTTACAGGCGCACTGTCGCAGCAGTAATACTCTCCTGCCTTATAAGTCACAGTTGTAACGGCAGGACGCGGAGTGGTCTGCGCTTTTGTAGTCGTTGTAGTTTTTGTCGTGGTCTGCACTGCTGTTGTAGTAGTCAGTGCAGCAACTGTTGTAGTTGTAATAGAGGAAGTTACTGTAGAAGCTTCAGGCTCTTTCTCGATAATTTTGAGAGGCGTAAAGCCGCTGTAGGGATTTTTGCCCTTGATAGCCTGAAAAACAGTTATGTTTTCGTTGTCGTATGCTTCAAACATAAGTATCTCGTCCTTGGCAGGGTCAGCCATATAAACGTCGTCACCGATGACACCGTCGATATACACCCAGTGTCCGCCAACGTTGCATATAACATACAGTCCCTTGTCGAGATATTCTTTTATCTCAGCCGCTTTTCCGCTCTGAGTATCCGACTTGAAGCTCAGATTTGACGTAGCAATGCTGACCTCGGGGATAGCCTTGTTGACGGACGACCATGAACTGAGTCCGCCCCACTGGTTGAAGGCTCCCATATCATCGAGAGTCTTTGCAAACACACCGGGGTCAAAGCTTTCGGTATCCTTCGCTCCCGAAGCCACCGCAGCCATTGCGATAGAGGTTATATAGCAGCCTGAGCTGCGCACTGTAGAACCGCCGATGGCATAGCTGCCCCAGCTTTCGTCATTCTGTCTCCAGAGTCTGAAGTCTTCGGCTCCGTGAGCCTTGATATTCGTCTGACATACTCCTGCCAGCATTCCGATAAGGATAAATAATGCAAGCAGGACAGAAAATATGCTTTTTTCTTTTACAGTTCGCATAATCCAACCTCCGTATAAACGTTATCGGCTTGTTATGCGTCTCCTTTTTTTAGACTCTCTGAACATATCATATGCCCTGATATATTCGTTCATAGCCTTTTCTTTTTCTTGCTCATTCAGAGCAGCCTCGCCGTAGACAGTCCTGTCAAACAGCTCAGCAGTCTCCCCGATATCCGCGCCGGACATCTCATGTACGAGAGCCGCCGCCTCTTTTGAGGTATTGACGTTTTCGATGCCGTAGAGCCTGCAAAGCCTGTGCATTACAGCTATTACAGTGTCCTTTGGCATACGCTTTTTGCTGCTGATAATAAACCATCTGTGTGACAATCTCGGATAAGCAAAAGCAAACAGCAATACCAGCAATGCGCCTGCCAGTATAAACAGACCTGCTCTTGAAAGCATATCCGTAGCAGTCGAGTCTTTTTTCGTTACCGCTTCTCCCGCATCAGCGACCGTAGGCTCAAAGCTTGCCCAGCCATATCCCCTGATATAGAGCTCGGGGAAGCCGTGCAGATCCTTTGCGCGAATGGTATAATTGGTGTCCTTGGCATATTTGCCGCCTATATGCTCTGTCATATTGTATCCCTCGCAGTATCTTGCGGGAATACCTGCGGCACGGGCAAGGAGCACCATGGAAGTTGCGTATTCGTAACAAACTCCTGTTTTTGTCCTGAAAAGGAAGTCCTCGGCGTTTTCGCCCTTTCCTTTTCTGTATTTCAGGTCATAGACGTAATTGTTATTGTAAAAGTAAGCCTCAATGGCTAATGCCTTTTCGTATTCTGTTTTACAGTCCTGGGTTATCTCATCGGCAAGAGCCTTTATATCGGTCTTTCCGCCGTAATCAAGAAGATATTCCAAATAATCTTCATAGAGAGCGCAGTCAAGATCTGCATATCTGCATTTCTGCCTGTAATCCTCGGAGCTTGAATCGTCAAGATTCATGTAGAGGACATTGCTTGTGTCTTCGAGAAGCTCCTCATAGTCGAACTGCGCCAGCTGATCTATGAACTCATTGTTTCGTGAGCTCATAAAGAAAGTATCCTCATCGTAGCTGAAGGTGTACTTCTCGTCAGTGGCAAATCTGCTGTCAACGGCATAGACAGTACCGCCGCGGAGAGCGACCACGTCGCCTCTTCTGGAGCAGTTTGTCATTTCAACGGCAAACTGTGGCACAGGAGCCATATCAGTACCCTGAGACATGCCGACAATAGCCGATAAGCTGTAGAACGCAGCCTCCCTGAGCTCAGGCTCGTCAAGACCGCTTTTCACAAACTCGGCAAGTCCGTACTTCTCAGAAAATTCGCTGTCAAGAGAAGCTGCCTCAAGAACAGCGCCTGCTATGCCCATATGGGCGCCTATATTCACAGGCGGCTTGCCTGCCTTTGAGCTGAATCTGCTGTCCATATCCTCAATGCTCCACTGATCGTTCTCAAAATCATAGGTAGAGCGTGTGGCAGTCTTTATACGCAGCGGCTCATCAGCCCTGACTTCATAGACTAAGGTCTGATCCTCATTGGAGCGAAACTGGTCTCCCGTAGAGGTATCACGGAAAACATCCAGCATAGCATTCAGCTTATCAGTGAACTGATCGGCGTCGATAAGCGTTTCAAGTACAGATCTGTCTGCTTCAACAGTTGGCTTGGGGAATATAGCAGCAGCTGCTGCAAAGATAACAGCATATACAGCAATAGGCTTCCATGACTTTCTTCTCTCAACGAATACCGTAGTCTCGGTATCCGTAAGCTGTCTGTAGTATACCATGAGAAGTACATACCCAACAGCCATAAGAATAATGAAGAGAGTCGGCATTTTTTCATATTCCTTACCGTATATGGAAAATGGAATTATGAAAATAAGGAAATTCATGAATATCCTGTATCTAATACGCGTGAAATAGTATATTACCGATCCCATGAACAGCATGAAGAGCAGATAGAATCCGACTGTATACCAGAAATTGAACTGCAGTGAATCCTGCGGTGTAAGGAACCAGAGTCCCCATAAGATCGGGTAATCCTCCCGTCCTATATTGAGGGCGAGCCGCACTCCCGCGCCGAACACGACAACAAGAGCTGTATACATGAAGAAGCCGATGAAGTTGTGCTTCTTCATATAATCAAATATCCTGAACATTATCCAGCCGAAAAGGACAGTACAAACTCCCCAGCCGACAGCGAAGAAATAACCTCGGGTATCGGTCTTGTCGCGGTCGCGGTAGTGGTACATGAGCGCAGTCATGGTCAGCACCGTATACCACAGTACGGGGTCTGTAAAGGTCCTCAGCAGGAACTTTTTCAGATTGAAATATGTCTTATTGGTTTCTTTCATATTTATACCATTTTGAAGTTATTATCCTCATCAAGATACCACATCTTCAAGGACGTGGTATTTACAGACGCAAAGGAAAGTCCGATTATACTTGTGTTCTCGGGATCCTGGATATAGTGAGTGACCTCTGCAAATCCGGGGCCTGCGTCTGTAGTTGCTATTACACAGGCACAGAACGAGCCTGAGTTATTGGAAAGATCGATCCTCTTATCGTGAACGACCTTTATAGCCAGTACCTTCAGCAGAAGCTGATTTGGATAATCGGGATTATCGACGCTTTCGCAGACTGTTTCTCCCGAAGCCGAACGATACACGAAATTGCAGGCAATTCCCTGCTTTACCAGAAGATCTAGCAATCCGAACACCGAACGGATAAGCTGCTCCTCACCTCTTACGGCATTTACGGGCGGTACCGCACCGTTGCGGTAGAGGTCAAGCACAAGCACAGGCTGTACCGAAGCCGCAGCCTCGTCCAGACGGACCATGAGCTTCTGCTTTTTTGATGAGAGCTTCCAGTTTATACGCTTTAAGGGGTCGCCGTGTTCATATTCACGGTGCTCATATCCCGGAGATGTATTTGCCGAGAACAGCATAGCTGTATCGTTTTCCTCATCATCGTCGCTTGTAAGCACAACGTCCGCAATAGCGCGGAAGAGCTGGGACGAGGACTTTATCTCCGGTATCTGAGGGATAACGCCTACGGAAACAGGCTGCGGAAGAGGCGTCTTGACTGCGAACTTCATAAATCCAAGGAAGCCGCAGGAATATACTGCATATATGCCTACCTCGCCGTTACCGCCTACCAGTGAGTCGATCTCCAGCCTGAATGTTCGTTTGTTCTCATTAAGCATACACAGCTTGCGCTTCTTTATGTTCTGAGCGAATATCTCGGAAGCATAGGGGCATATCTCCACGACAGAAACGGGAAAAGCTCCTGTTTTCTCCACCTTTACATCCACAACGAGCTTGCTGCCCTTTGGAACATAGGCATCACAGCTAAAGCTTACCTTTAAGCGGTTTCTTGCATAAAGGGTGATGAAAAGCGACACCAGAGGGGCAAACGCCACGAATGCAAGCAGTATGATACCCATTTCACCGTCGATATAAAAGGTGAATATATAAACAAGGAAAGCAACTGCAAGTACGCTTATAATACTCTTGAAATGCTTCATATTCAGTTCATGGCAGGAACAGCGCAGTTTCTGAGGACATTTTCAATGTATGCCTCGCCTGTGCCAAAGGCTGTCTTGCCCTGTGGGGAAAGGATTATTCTGTGGGCAAGGACTGAAACAGCCGTATTCTTTACATCATCGGGAGTAACATACTCTCTCTCATAGATGTACGCATAAGCCTTTGCAGCCTTGAAAAGCGCGATGCTTCCGCGGGGACTTATGCCGAGGACGGTATTTCTGTCCGTTCTTGTTGCCGCAACGATATCAACGATGTACTCCTTGACAGCGTCGCTGACACGGACGTTCTTTACCTCTTCCTGCATTGCAATGATATCGTCAACATGCATTACAGGCTCATTTATATTTACAATAGGATTGTTGTGTTCTGTTCTGCCGAGGATCTGCACCTCTTCCTCCATTGAGGGATAGCCCATGGAAAGCTTCATAAAGAATCGGTCCATCTGTGCCTCGGGAAGGTGGAAGGTACCGTATGTTTCAACAGGGTTCTGAGTTGCCATAACGAGAAAGGGCTTGGGAAGTTTGTGTGTAACGCCGTCAAGGCTTATCTGGCGCTCCTCCATAGCTTCAAGGAGAGCCGACTGTACCTTCGGCGAGGCACGGTTTATCTCGTCCGCAAGGAGGAAATTGCACATTACCGCGCCGTCGCGGTATACAAATTCGCCCTTATTGGAATCAAGCATAGTAAAGCCCGCTATATCGGACGGCATAACGTCGGGAGTAAGCTGGATACGGTTGAATTTTCCGCCTATGGAACGTGAAAGTGCTGTTATGAGCTGTGTTTTTCCCACACCGGGGACGTCCTCGAGAAGAACGTGTCCCTCACATAAAAGAGCGGCTATGAGCTTTATGACCGTGTCCTTTTTACCTACTATGACTCTGCCGACAGAGCCAGCGAGTTTACTAATATTTGCATTCATATTTCAGCACCTCATACTTTTGAGCATATTATCCAATTAAAACTATTATAACATATTTTCCAAATTACTTCAAGGGAAAACCATACGAAAAAAAACCTGTATTATTGTAACATCTCACAATAATACAGGTTCAATAATGTGGAAAATTTGTCCATTTAATTGTTTTCAGCAGCAGTTACGCTGATTTTTACCTCAATATCAGCAAAAGATATATGTTATATCAGTATCCTGACTTATTTCGAATCTTCCTAAAAAGCAAGATGACAGCCATGATAACAAAAGCAATAACAGCTACTCCGCATATTACCGCAATATATATCCAAACTATACTGACGTGACTGTTAACAATTATGATCGGTGATATCTCCTCATCTTCAAAGCCCATATCATGTGCCGCTTTTTCAAGTCTTGAAATTTGATCCTGCCTGAATGACGCAGGAGAAACACGTCCGTCAATATGATACAAAACAGGCATTTCGTCGGATCTGCCCTCCATATAATCATTCCACAGAGCACACTGATTCTCAAGATTCTCCTTTTCCGTTTCGTTGCCGACACAAAACGAAAAAACGTAAAATTCCTGCGGTCTGAAGCTCTTATCCGCCCTCATCTTTTCTATATCATCAGCCCCGCAGTTGTCGCAGAGAAAATAATATCTGTATGTGATCTCATTTTCTTTACTATATACTCTTCTGTGATGCCGTTCAATCACAGCCTCCTCGGTCTGGTAGAAGCAATATATCCGTCCGATATCGCCCTTTACAGCTCTTTCCTTTTCACAGCTTCTTATGTCATCAGTGTTCAGCTCTAACGAGCTGCCATTCAAGTATACAGCGGATTCAAACAGCGAAACAACAAACAGAGCGCATACTGCCATAATACAGGCGACCAGCGTTGCATTCTTCATTCTTTTCATGTGAATGATCTCCCTTTATCCAAAAACAACAGTGAAAGGTATTAATAATACCCCATATTTCTTCTTTTCTTCCTTAGCATATAAATTATCGTCCCCACCAGAAGCGCTCCTGCAAAAGGCGTCAGAAGCATCAATTTCACGCTTACCGGGCTGTCAAATATCAGAAGTGACGTTATCTCATTCTCTGCGAAGCCGTAATTTCTTGCAGCATTTTTGAACTCCGTAACATCATATTCGTAAAACGACTTTGGTGAAACACGCCCGTCTATAAAAAATGTATCAGGCATAGTATTGGTGCTGCCGTTCATATAATTGTCCCACTGAACACAAAGCTCGTCAAGCTCTTTCTTTTTATTCTCATCGTCGGTATAAAATGAATACACAGAGTAATTCTCGGGTCTGTAGCTCTTATCAGCTCTCATTTTTTCAATATCATCAGGACTTGCATTATCGAATATATAATAATACAGATACGAAATATCGTAATTATTCTTTGCATGCCTTGAATAAGTCTTAACTTCCTCTGTTCTGTACAACGATATCACACGGCCTGCTTTCCCCTCTATAGCTTTCTTCTCATTACAGTATCTCAAGTCATCAATATGCACATAGTAATGATCACCCTTGAAGTACGTGGCTATTTCCATGAGCCCCAGTGCAAATATAGCAGCAGCCGCAACGACCAATATCATGTAAGCAGATTTTATTGTACGATACATATTTTTCTCCCTATATCAAAAAACAGCGGCAGAATGCTCCGCCGCTGTCTGTAAAATCTTTGATTACTTGATCATCTTAGCGATCTCGTCAGCGAAGTTCTCTTCCTTCTTCTCAACGCCTTCGCCGCGCTCGTAACGGATAACCTCAACGACCTTGATAGAACCGCCGAGCTTCTTAGCCTCAGCGTCTACATAGCCCTGAACTGAGAGCTTGTCATCCTTAACGAATGCCTGCTCAAGGAGGCAGTTCTCTGTGTAGTACTTGCCAACCTTACCCTCAACGATCTTAGCGCGAACCTGCTCGGGCTTTGAAGCCATCTTAGGATCCTCAGCCATCTGAGCCATCATGATCTCCTTCTCCTTTTCGAGAACCTCAGCAGGAACCTGCTCACGGCAGAGATATGCAGCGTTAAGAGCTGCGGACTGCATAGCAACGTCCTTACCGATAGCTGCTACCTGATCAGCAGAAAGGTCTGTATCCATCTTTACGAGAACGCCGATGCTGCCGCCATTGTGGATATAAGAAGCAAGCTTACCCTCGAGTCTTGCGAAACGACGGATAACGATGTTCTCACGGATCTTCATACCGGCAAGCTCTGTAAGAGCCTCGCCAACTGTACCTGTACCGCCGCTGATAGGCATATTCTTGAGAGCCTCGATGTCAGCAGGATTCTTTTCGATGATAGTGTTTGCTACGTTAGCAACGAAGTTTCTGATATCGTCTGTATTAGCAGCGAAGTCTGTCTCTGTGTTTACTTCGAGGAGAACACCTGTCTCGCCCTTAACAACAGCTGCAACTACGCCCTCAGCAGCAGCTCTGCCGCTCTTCTTAGCCTGTGTAGCAAGTCCTTTTTCTCTGAGGAACTCGATAGCCTTGTCCATATCGCCATCGTTCTCTTCGAGGGCCTTCTTACAGTCCATCATACCAACGCCTGTGGACTTCATGAGTTCTTTAATTTCTGCAACGGAAACCTTTCCCATTGTGATTACCTCCTAAAATATATTTTAAATCCGCAAAAACCCGAAGTGTTAGTTCGGGTTTTTGATTGTTTTCAATGTTTTTTATGATTATTCAGCGTCAGCCTCAGCTGTCTCAGCTTCCTCAGCAGGAGCCTCCTCAGCAGCTGTAGCATCATCGCCCTGTCTGCCTTCGATAACAGCGTTAGCGATTGTGCCTGCGATAAGCTTTACAGCTCTGATAGCGTCATCGTTACCTGGGATAACGTAATCAACTTCATCA
Organism: Ruminococcus flavefaciens AE3010; assembly: GCF_000526795.1. Lineage (NCBI taxonomy): Bacteria > Bacillati > Bacillota > Clostridia > Eubacteriales > Oscillospiraceae > Ruminococcus > Ruminococcus flavefaciens. The sequence continues at coordinate 5,696 of NZ_JAGT01000001.1, read as the reverse complement.
GGATCGCAGTTTGTATCTACGATAGCAACGATCGGGATGTTGAGCTTCTTAGCCTCAGCAACAGCGATCTTTTCCTTGCGGGGGTCAACGATAAAGAGAGCTGCGGGGAGCTTCTTCATTGTCTTGATACCGCCGAGGAACTTTTCGAGCTTCTCTATTTCAAGGTTGAGCTTAACAACTTCCTTCTTGGGGAGAAGAGCAAATGTGCCGTCCTCTTCCATTGTGTGGAGCTGCTCAAGTCTCTTGATTCTTGTCTGGATCGTCTTGAAGTTTGTGAGCATACCGCCCAGCCATCTTGCGTTTACATAGTGTGCGCCTGCTCTTGTAGCCTCTTCCTTAACGGAATCGCCTGCCTGCTTCTTTGTACCTACGAAAAGTACCTCGCCGCCCTGTGAAGCGATGTCGCGAACGAACATGTAAGCGTCCTCAAGCTTCTTAACTGTCTTCTGAAGGTCGATGATGTAGATTCCGTTTCTTTCTGTGAAAATGTATGGTGCCATTTTCGGGTTCCATCTTCTTGTCTGGTGTCCGAAGTGTACGCCAGCCTCAAGAAGCTGCTTCATTGATACTACTCCCATGGTGTAGTCCTCCTTAAAAATTGGTTATTATTAATCCTCCGCCCGACTTGGCTCAGCAGCAACGCAGATATCTGCGCACCAACCGCTGAAAGCACGGACGTGCGAATTGCCTTAATATTATATCATTTCAAGGCAAATATTTCAAGCTTTTTTGCAATGTTTATTTCAACAAACTTAAAAAACTATTTCTGCTGTTTTTTGTTAATTTCATACGCGTACTGTTTTCGGAGCGTTCCACCAGCACTACATCATCGCCAACTACCTTTATTTCCGAGCAGGCTATGACGGAGTCCTCCTCTTTGCCGAGGAGCCCCCAGAACCGAGCTCCGCCGTATATGATAAGAGACTTCACGCTACCGCTCTCTATGTCCAGCTCAATATCGTCGATAAAGCCCAGCCGCTCCCCTGTGGAGATGTCAATAACTTCCTTTCTGCAAAGCTCCTCAAATCCCAGAAGCATATCATCACCTCATAAGCGGTAATCAGTCGTTTCTGTTTAGTCCGCCGAGGACCAGCACCGTTACGAATATCATTATTACAATAAGTACAGCTGCCCAAACAAAGCGGAACTTAACGAAAAGTATGATAAGCACCGTAAAAATGACCGCCGCATATGCGAGAAATCGGCTGCGTATATCCTGCTTTTTCTTCTGTGCAGCGATCTCGCGCTCCTTTTCCTCGTCGTGTTTTCGGCGTATGTCCTCAAGCTCCTGCTTTTCCCGGGCGTCTATTTTTTCCTGCTCATTGGCAAATACTGCGTCGCGGACTGCATTCACGAAGCGCTCATACACCGTTTCAAGGCTGAGCTTTTCGTCGCCCTCTGCGTATTCAAGAGCTTTACGGGGAGATTCTCCCAGAAGCTGAGCAAACTGTCCGAAGAAGACCTCGTCCTCGGCAAAGTCATAGCCGAAATGTTCAATATAGTCATCGGCAAAGCTCTCCACCACCTCTTCCAGAAGCAGGTCGTTGCTGTTTCGGCAGCCGTTATATGCAAGGAACCGCGCCCAGTGAGCCTGCCAGCACTCGGGTGAGGCGTCGAGAATTATACCGCAGTACTCCTCGGCAGCTTCAAAATCCTCGTCTGCAAGGAATATATTCATTCTGCGGATAAGCTTTTCGGGAGCCGTCCGCGCTGATGCGGTATGTCCCTTGTCCCTGCGGCGGATAAGCCTTATGATCTCGGAAACAGCGCCTATCTTTCCTATATCCTTCACGGGATAGTCCGAAAGCTCCTCGGGGATATCCCCATCGGAAATATCACTTATGCAGGTAAGCAGCAGCTTTCTGCTGTCCTTATGTGCCGCCGAAACACACCTGCTCCACTGACTTTTCAGGTGCGGCTCCGCAAATTCATCTGCGTCACCGCAGACCACTATAAGAGCCTCCGCACAGCTGACAGCAGCATTTATGCACAGCTCCCCTGCCTGACCGCGGAGGTCATTCAGTGACTTAGGCGCATAGAACACGCTGAAGCCCTCTTCGCAGAGCTGTCCGTATATCTCCGAAGCGATAGTGCCGCCCTTTTCGGTCTCAGCACTGCATATGAACACGTCATAGCGCTCGCCGTTGCCCACACGCTCCGCATACTCTCTGCGCAGCTCGTCTATTGCCGCCGCCTCTCTGCAATATACCGCCTTTTGCTCGTCTTTAGCATAAGCAATAGCGGTAAGATAATTCACATCATCGCTCACAGGAGTCAGAGCCGCTCTGCGGCAGACAGGAACATTTACCGCAGCTTCAATGCTTTCCTCATATACTATGCCGCAGCGGCACAGTACCAGCTCCCAGAAGCCCTCGGGTTCATCGGGCGTCTCCGCGCAGAGCTGAGACAGCAGCTTTTCCGCTCCCTCAAAATCAGTTTTCTGACGAAGTCTGCGTGCTCTGTTGAACATATCAAGCTGTTCGTCATCATACCCCATAGGGAATGTCTGCCTTGAACCGCAGCTCTCGCACTCGCATACTCCCGTATCATTATCGGGCTGCAGTATCTCTCCGCATATCCTGCATAAAAGCTCCACAGGCTTCGCCTCCTTCCGTGTATAGTCTTAACTAATATATGCTGTACGTAAAGACAAAATGTCTCAAACCGCAATAATAAAGCAGGCAGCTGTGTATGCAGCTGCCGTAGGATCATTCTTCATCATCATCGTCGTCGCTGTCGCCGCCGTTTTTCTTGGCAAAGATAGCCGTACCAACTGCAAGAAGAATTGCAGCGACGATTATCATGAACAGTACGCCTCTCGGGAATCTGTCTCCCGTCTGCGGTGAATTAGCCGCTAAAAGCATTAATGCTGCAAACATTACAAAGTCTCCTTTATATTATAATTGTATCTTGGACTATTGTAGCACATAAGGCTTGTTTTGTCAAATATATTTTTACGAAGCGTCACACTGCAAAAGCCCGAGAGCATTTCTGCTCTCGGGCTCATGGGTCAGAATCTGAAATCGCGCTGACCGCCGTTCTTGATACTGTCAAGATATTCAATAGCACGCTGACGGCGCTTCTCGTCGGGTACGTTCTGTATCTCCTTTGCGATAAGAGCCTCGCCTACCGCCTTTGTTTCGGGTGAAGCGTAGTCCGAGAGGTACTCCTGCAATGTCATAAGAGCATTGGGGTGACAGCAATTCTGTATCTGTCCCACCTTGCACAGTGCCATGAAGCGGTCGCCTGTACGTCCCTCACGGTAGCAGGCTGTGCAGAATGAGGGGATATAGCCGCCTTCCATGAGCCACTTAACTACCTCGTCAAGTGAACGCTGGTCGGATACATCGAACTGCTCTGTATCGTGAGGACGCTCCTCGGGAGTATAGCCTGCGTAGCCGCCTACAGATGTTCTTGAACCGCCTGAGATCTGAGATACGCCGAGGCCGAGGACCTTTTCACGGCAGGCTTCGCTCTCACGAGTAGAAATTATCATACCTGTGTAAGGTACAGCTATTCTGATACAAGCTACTATCTTTGCAAATGTGTCGTCATCTATGCCGTTGTCGAATACATCGGGGTCAATATCCGACGCTCTCCTTAAACGGGGAACGCTGATAGTGTGAGGGCCTACGCCGTGAACGGCTTCAAGGTGCTCGGCGTGCATGAGAAGTCCTGCGAACTCGTATCTGTACTTGTCAAGTCCGAAGAGAACACCCAGACCTACGTCATCGATGCCGCCCTCCATAGCTCTGTCCATAGCCTCTGTGTGGTATGCGTAGTTGTGCTTTGGTCCTGCGGGGTGAAGAACCTCGTAGCTCGCCCTGTGGTATGTCTCCTGGAAGAGGATATAAGTACCGATGCCTGCTTCCTTGAGCTTGCGGTAGTTCTCAACTGTTGTAGCGGCAATGTTTACATTAACACGGCGGATAGCTCCGTTCTTGTGCTTGATAGAGTAGATAGTATTGATACATTCGAGGATATACTCGATAGGATTGTTTACAGGGTCCTCACCCGACTCGATAGCAAGTCTCTTGTGTCCCAGATCCTGAAGCGCGATTACCTCCTGACGGAGCTCCTCCTGTGAAAGCTTCTTACGGGGTATCTCCTTGTTCTGAATGTGATAAGGACAGTATACGCACTTATTTACGCAGTAGTTGGAAAGATAGAGAGGTGCGAACATAACTATTCTGTTGCCGTAGAAAGCCTGCTTTATCTCCTTTGCAAGCTCGTACATCTTCTCTGTCATCTCGGGGATATCACAGGCAAGAAGCACGCTTGCCTCACGGTGAGTAAGTCCTGCACATTCTACTCCCCTGCCTGTCTTTTTTGGTCTTGCCTTTTCGAGTATCTGCTCGATAAGCTCGCGGTTATTCTTGTTCTGGTCAGCGTATTCCAGCGTTGCCAGTATCTCCTCGTCGTTTATAAAATCGTCCGCATTCATTGATTTTACATCATACATATATATTTCCTCCAGTTTTATTTTGCCTTACAAGACATTGTTTTTACTTTAAGTTTAAATACAGCAGTACGTCCGAGTACATCGTTATCATACTCAAGCCCTGTCCTGCCTGCTGACTGATACATGATATATTCAAGAGCGGCTTTCTTTTCGTCGTTATCTTCTATAACGGAAAGTATACCATTACCGATAACGCTCATGTATTTTGCTGAATGACCGCAGGCTGTATCAGCTCCCAAAAGCTCATAGTTACCGTCGATCTCAAACCCTACTGAGGGCTCAGACTTTGCAAGCTCATACTTTCTGCCTGCAACAGCTCCGTGAAAATAAAATGTATATTCTCCATTGTCAACAGAATAACCATAGTTCACGGGGACTATATACACTTCACCATTATCGCAGAAGCCTATACGTATCAACTTCTCTTTAGCAATGAATTTCTCTATTGCTTTTTTATCAGTTATTTCTCTGTCAGCTCTTCTCATACCGTACACCGTTTTTACTTCTTTGATATAGCTGCTTTGACAGAAACACCGTTTATCTGTCCAAGCCTGCCTGTGAGACTGCTTATGACGTCGGGCTCGGCGTCAAGAGCCACGGATATGAGGGATATCCCTCTCTCCTTGTAGGGAAGCCCCATTCGTCCGATAATGATATCGCTGTAGTCATGGAGCACGTTGTTCACCTCTACTGCCGCAGACTGCTCGTCAATAACGATAGCCGCCACGGCAATGCGCTTTTTTTCCATTTCTCCTCCTTTCGGCAGAAAAACGGCAGTTTACAAAAAAAACCGCCCATAAACGGACGGAGCTTGACTGCATGGTTATACCGTACAACTGCCATCCGATAACAGAGTTTCCACCCTGCTGCCCGAAAACAATAATTTTAAAGAAGCCAAGAACAGAATAAATCCTGCCCTCCGCTATATTTATCATATCACTTTGACACAAATATGTCAATCAAATATGGTTAGTATAAAATAACATGTTTTGCCGCTCGTTTTGTGCAGCCTATCCAATGGTCAAGCCGTTTTTTAAAGAATTTATATAATTTTTCAAAAATCACTGGACAAAATCTTTTATTTGTGCTATACTATTCATAGATTTATTTTTGAGGTGATTATTAATGGGTTTATTCTCATTTTTCCAGGGCGGGGCTAAATATTTCGATAAAAAAATAGAGCCTAAGTGCGATTATTGTATGTATGGTAAAAGAACAAAGGACGGCAACAGAG